>CAZBWP010000044.1:2008-5781 GCA_964495295.1 uncultured Rhodospirillaceae bacterium
GTTGGCGGCGGTAGTGTGGCCCGTGACCGCCTCGCTGCGGATCCGGAGCATCCGTGGGGGGAGAGGCGGCCACCGTGAAGGTTCTCTTTGTGCATCAGAATTTTCCGGGTCAGTACAAGCACTTGGCACCGGCGCTGGCGGCCGATCCGGCGAACACCGTGATCGCCCTCGGCGAGAAGAAGAACCTCGGGCGACTCAAGCATCCGCGGGTCGTCGAGGCGGGCTACGAGACGCCGCGCGGCACCTCGCCGGAGACCCACCACTATCTCCACAACCTGGAGAACGGCATCCGCCGCGGCCAGATGGTGGTGCGGGCCTCGATGGCTCTGCGCAAGCGCGGCTTCGTGCCGGACCTGGTGTGCTGCAACGTCGGCTGGGGCGAGGGGCTGTTCCTGAAGGACGCCTGGCCGGAGGCGAAGCATCTCTATTTCTTCGAGTTCTTCTACGGCGTCCGCGGCCGCGACGTGAATTTCGATCCCGAGTTCAAGAGCGGCTTCGACGACCAGTTGCGACTCCGCATCAAGAATGCCGTGCACCTGCTCAGCCTGGATGCCGCCGACTGGTGCGTCACGCCGACCCGCTGGCAGCACTCGACGTTTCCGCCCGAGCACCAGGCGCGGATGAGCGTCGTCCACGACGGCATCGACACCGTGCAGTGCCGGCCCGAGCCTTCGGCGACGCTCACCCTCGCCGACGGCACCACGTTCACCCGCAACGACGAGGTGATCACCTACATCGCCCGCAACCTGGAGCCCTATCGCGGCTTCCACACGATGATGCGCGCCCTGCCGGCGATTCTCGAACGCCGGCCGCGGGCCCACGTCCTGATGGTCGGCGGCGACGAGGTGAGCTACGGCCCGAAGCCCGACGGCAGCGCCTCGTGGCGCGAACACTATCTGCGGGAACTGGGCGAGGGCATCGACGCGGCCCGCGTCCACTGGCTCGGCCGCATCCCCTACGGCCAATTGCTCCGCCTCTATCAGGTGTCGTCCGTGCACGTCTACCTGACCTATCCGTTCGTGCTGTCCTGGTCGATGCTGGAGGCGATGAGCTGCGGCTGCCTGGTGGTCGGCTCGCGGACACCACCGGTGGAAGAGGTCATCGCCGACGGCCGCAACGGGCTGCTCGTGGATTTCTTCTCGCCGACGGCGTTGGCTGAGACCGTCGACCGGGCGCTCGACGCGCCCGATGCCATGGCGCCCCTGCGCGCCGCCGCGCGGCAGACCATCGTCGACCGCTACGATCTGAGAAGCCTCTGTCTGCCGGCCCACCTGGCGCTGGCCCACACCGTCGCCGCCGATCAGGCCCCGGCCGCACGGCGATGATGGTCTGTCGGTCGTCCGCTGTCTTGCGCCGGGCGCGGTTTGCCTGGCGCGCGGCGCGGCGGGCGTTTCCGGGCATGACATTCGGCGCAAATTTCGGAATGATGGATGGTGGCTGAAGCCGCAGCGCGCGCGCTGTTGGAGGGCCGGATCGCCATGTACACGATCGTTCGCCGCGAGAGCTTTTCCGAGACCACGTTCCTGTGGGAGGTGCGGGCACCCGACGTCGCCCGGACCGCCGCGCCCGGCCAGTTCGTCATGCTGCGCCTGCATGACGGCAGCGAGCGCATCCCGCTCACCGTCGCCGACTTCGATCGCGAGGCCGGCACCATCACCATGGTGATCCAGGCGCTCGGCAAGACGACGCGGGAGATGCGCGACCACTACCGCGAAGGTGACGGGTTCGCCGATTTCGTCGGTCCGCTCGGCCTGCCGCAGCACGTGGACCGGCTCGGCCATGTGGTGCTGGTCGGCGGCGGGCTCGGCGTCGCGCCCATCTATCCGCAGCTTCGCGCCTTCAAGGAGGCCGGCAACCGGACCACCGGCATCATCGGCTTCCGCACCCGGGAGCTGGTGTTCTGGGAGGAGCATTTCGCCCGCTGGTGCGACGACCTTGTGGTGTGCACCGACGACGGCAGCCACGGCCGGCCGGGGCTGGTGACCGATGCCCTGCAGGCGTTGCTGGAGAGCGAGCCGCCGGACCTGGTGATCGCCATCGGGCCGCTGCCGATGATGCACGCCTGCGTCGAGACGACACGGCCGTTCGGCGTCCGCACCCTGGTGTCGCTCAACGCCATCATGGTCGACGGCACCGGCATGTGCGGCTCGTGCCGCGTCACCGTCGGCGGCGAGGTGCGGTTCGCCTGCGTCGACGGGCCGGACTTCGACGGCCATCGCGTCGATTTCAAGGAGTTGATCGCCCGCCAGCGGCGCTTCCGCCGCGAGGAGGCCCGCGCCAACGAGGACTACGCGCACGTCTGCTCGCTGGAAAGCCAGCTCTTCGTTGAGGGCAAGCGCAGTTACAAGAAGCTGACGGTGGTGGCGCCGCGGCAGACGCCGATGCCCGAGCGCGACGCGGCACAGCGAGCGCGGACGTTCGACGAGGTCAACCTCGGCTACGACATCGCCAACGCGATCGCCGAAGCCGAGCGCTGCATCCAGTGCAAGAAGCCGCTCTGCATCGCCGGCTGTCCCGTCGCCATCGACATCCCCCGGTTCATCCGCCATCTGCTGGTCCGCGATGTCGACGCGGCGCTGGAGGTGATCTACGAATCCAACCTGTTTCCGTCGATCTGCGGGCGCGTGTGTCCGCAGGAGACGCAGTGCGAGAGCCAGTGCGTCATCCGCAAGAAGGTGGAGCCGGTGGCCATCGGCCGCCTGGAACGGTTCGTCGGCGATACCGCCCGACCGCGCCCGGCGACACCGCCCGTGGTGGCCGAGCCGCTCGGCCGCGTCGCCATCGTCGGCTCCGGCCCGGCCGGACTGGCGGCGGCGGCGGATCTGGTGCGCTACGGCGCCGCGGTCACCGTGTTCGAGGCGCTGCACGTGGTCGGCGGCGTGCTGCGCTACGGCATCCCGGCGTTCCGGCTGCCCCGCGACATCATCGAGCGCGAGGTGCGGCGGCTCCGCGACATGGGCGTGGCGTTCGAGACCAACAAGGTGATCGGCCGCACCTTCACGGTGCCCGACCTGCTGGGCGAGATGGGGTTCGATGCGGCCTTCATCGGTGCCGGCGCCGGTGCGCCTGCCTTCCTCGGCATCCCCGGCGAGTTCGCCGGCCAAGTCTATTCCGCCAACGAGTTCCTGACCCGCGTCAACCTGATGGGCGGCGACCGGTTCCCCTATCAGGACACGCCGGTGGCGATCGGCGACAGCGTCGTCGTCATCGGCGCCGGCAACACCGCCATGGACTGCCTGCGGACGGCGAAGCGGCTGGGCGCCGCGACGGTGCGCTGCGTCTATCGCCGCTCGGAGGCGGAGGCGCCGGCGCGCGTCGAGGAACTGCGCCACGCCCGCGAGGAGGGGATCGACTTCTTCTTCCTGCATGCGCCCGTGGCGATCCACGTCACCGACAGCGACGACGTCCGGGGGCTGCGCGTCGAACGGATGGAACTGGGCGAGCCGGACGCGCGCGGCCGGCGCCGGCCGGTGGCCACCGGCGAGACCGTGGACCTGGCGTGCGACACGGTGATCTACGCGCTCGGCACCAAGGCCAATCCGATCGTCGCCCAGTCGACCCCGGACATGGCGCTGAACGACTGGGGCTACATCGTCGCCGATGAGCGGACCCAGGCGACCAGCCGGACCGGCGTGTTCGCCGGCGGCGACATCGTCACCGGCGGGGCGACGGTGATCCTGGCGATGGGGGCGGGCCGGCGGGCGGCGCGCGCCATCGGCGCCTGGCTCGCCGATGCGCGCCGCGCCTGGCCGCCCAGCCCGGACGCCGCCGAG
>CAZBWP010000044.1:5881-13360 GCA_964495295.1 uncultured Rhodospirillaceae bacterium
CGCCTGGCTCGCCGATGCGCGCCGCGCCTGGCCGCCCAGCCCGGACGCCGCCGAGGCGTTCGTCTCACCGGTGACCGGCTTCGCCGCCGTCTCCGCCTCCCCCGACTCAGAGTCTCCCGACTCCGCGTCCCCCGGCGCCGCATCTCCCGAAGGTTGAGCGAAAGGATCCGCGCCATGTTGTGTCCGAAATGCCGGCAGCCCCTGGAGGGCGACGAGGTCTACATCTGTTGCGGTGACAGCGCGATCCAGTGGCGCTGCACGGGGTGCGGCAAGGTGAGCGAGGGCTTCGCCTTTCCCTATGGCCAGTGCCCGTACTGCGGCGGCCACCTCGCGGTGCTGGATCAGCGGTCGTTGGCGGACGACGACGCCGCGGCGCTGGAGGCGATCCGCGTCGCCTTCGAGATCGAACTCGGCGGCCACGCCTTCTACACGCGGGCCGCCGTCGAGGCGACGGAGCCGCGCCTGGGCGAGCTGTTCGCGCGGCTGGCCGCCATGGAAGAGGAGCACATGGCGACGCTGGCGCGGCGCTATCACGTGGCGGTGCCGGCACCGTCCGCCGACTTCCGGGTGACGCGCGCCGCCATCTATGCCGGCGTCGACTATCGGCCGGGCGACCCCGAAAGCCTGTTCCGTGTCGCCATCGCCTGCGAGGAACGCGCCGCGCGGTTTTTTTCGGAGCGCGTGGCGGCGTCCGCCGAGGGGTCGAGCGAACGCGAGCTGTATCGCGAACTGGCCGCCGAGGAGCGGGAGCACGCCGACCTGCTCGCCACCGAGTACGATCGCTGGACGGCGGGGAAGCCGGGGCTGCTGTGAGGCAGTTTCCGCCGTCCCCTTCTCGGGACGGGCCCCGGCCGTGCGCCGGTGTCAGTCGCCGACGAAGCCGACGAGTTGCAGGTCGAAGGTCAGCGCCTTGCCGGCCAGCGGGTGATTGGCATCCAGCGTCACGGTGTCGTCGCTGAACTCGACGACCTGGAGACGGAGCTGGTTGCCGCTCGGGTCGGCGGCTTGCAGGACGGTGCCCACCTCCAGGTCGATGGTCTCCGGAATGCGGGTCCGTTCGACGGTGTGGACGAGCTGGTCGTGATGCGGCCCGTACGCGTCCTCGGGCGGCAACGTGACGCTCTTGCTCTCGCCCTCGGCCATGCCGACGAGCGCGTCCTCGAAGCCCGGGATGACTTGGCCTTCGCCGATGGTCACGACCAGCGGATCGCGGCTGGTCGAGCTGTCGAACTCGGTTCCGTCCGCCAGCGTGCCCGTGTAATGCACGCGAAGGGTGTCGCCGGTGGTTGCCTGTCGCATGGGTTTGCTCCTGTGTCTGGGGTTCGGGGAAGGGTGTCTCGGGTCACGGGACGAGCGCACAAGCCATCTCGCGCCCGATCGCCGTGCGGACCGGCCGGACGGGGCCATCGCGAGGGCGTGACGTGGACGGAGAGGGGGCGCGCGACCGGCCTGCAAGGGCGCGTGGTACGCGGCAGCCGGGCGAGCCGCCCGGTGGCAAGGGTCCAACGACCATCCACTTAAGGGTAAGGGTGTCACCGATGATGTCAATGGCCGATCGGCCGACGTTTCGGGCCGCGCGGCCCGCCGATGCTGGAGTGTGACGATGATCAGGATCCGGAAGGCCGCCGAGCGCGGATCGGTCAGTTTCGGCTGGCTGCAATCGAAGCACACGTTTTCCTTCGGCCAGTATCATGACCCGGCGCACATGGGGTTCGGCGCCCTGCGGGTCATCAACGAGGACCGGGTCAAGCCCGGCGCCGGCTTCGCGACGCACGGACACCAGGACATGGAGATCATCTCTTACGTGCTGGACGGCGCGCTGGCACATCGGGACTCGCTGGGGACGGGATCGGTCATTCGGCCCGGCGACGTGCAGCGGATGTCGGCCGGCACCGGCATCCGCCACTCGGAGTTCAACCACTCGGATCGCGACGCCGTGCACTTCCTGCAGATCTGGCTCCTGCCGGAGCGCGCGGGGCTGCCGCCCAGCTACGAGCAGAAGGCCTTCGGCGATGCCGAGATGCGCGGGCGCCTCCGCCTCATCGGGGCGCAAGACGGCCGCGACGGCGCGGTGACCATCCATCAGGACGTGGATCTCTACGCCGGCCGCTTCGGCTCGGGCGACCGGGCGCGCCTCGCCGTGGGCAGCGGCCGCATCGCCTGGGTCCAGGTCGCCCGGGGCGCGGTCGAGGTCGACGGCGAGCGGCTCGCGGCCGGCGACGGTGCCGCGATCACCGACATGGAGTCCATCGCCATCGATGGGCGCGAGGACGCCGAGGTTCTGGTCTTCGTCATGGCCGCAGCCTCCCCGCCCGCCACGCGCCGCTGAGCGGCGGCGACGGCAGATCGTCGGGGGATCGTTCGGGGATCGTCGGCAGATCGATGGAAAATCGATCGATCCTCTGACACTTTGCCGATGCTTTGCCCGCAAACGCGAATATTGATTAATTCGGCGATTCGTGTCAGGAAATACTTCAGGCGTCGAAGGGCGCATGGTTCCTGAGACATTCGCCGGAGTAGCCAATGCTTGCTTGTGAGAATGCCGCCCCGCAGACGAAGACTGCGGCCGGCGTGTTCGTGCCGGCGCCACCGCATGCCGAGCGGACGCGCGTCATCGTTGTTTCATCGCAGAAGGGTGGGTCGGGCAAGACCACGCTGTGCGGTCAACTCGCCGTCCAGGCGGAGCTTAGCGGCGCCGGGCCGGTGGCGATCGTCGACACCGACCCGCAGGGCAGTCTCGCCGCCTGGTGGAACGCCCGCGAGGCGGAAACTCCGGCGTTCATGAAGACCTCGCTCGAGTATCTCGAGGACAGCCTCGATCTGCTGTCGCGCAGTGGCGTGCGCTTCGTCTTCGTCGACACGCCGCCCGCCGTCACCAAGATGATCGAAGAGATCGTCGGTTACGCCGATCTGGTCCTGGTGCCGACCCGGCCGTCACCGCACGATCTGCGGGCGGTCGGCACGACCATCGACATCGTTGCAGCCCAGCGCAAGCCGATCGTCTTCGCGATCAACGATGCGACGCCGCGGGCACGCATCACCTCCGATGCGGCGATTGCGCTATCGCAACACGGCACCGTCGCGCCGGTGACGATCCACCATCGGGTCGACTTCGCGACCAGCATGATCGACGGCCGGACGGTGATGGAAACCAATCCGACGTCCCGCTCGGCGGTCGAGATCGCCGATCTCTGGACCTATCTCGAAGGCCGCCTGAACACGGAACGCCCGCGCGCGACGGCGACCGCGGGTCTGCTCAGCCAGTCGCGGGCCGCCGGCTTTGGCAAGCGGCAGCCGGGCCGCGCCGCGGCATGCGAGGGTTAGAGGCCATGCTGATGGCAAGATACAACGGATCGCCCGACGTCACGTTCGCCCGCAAGGGCGAGGCCCGGCCGACCGGCACCGCCGGCGCCCCGATCCCGTTTCCGGTCCGTCCGCTGCCGTTCGGCGACGGCCACGATCGCCGCAGCACCGGCGACGCCGGCCCGGGCGAACCGCTCTCTCGCGTTCCCCTGGCGATGCTGATCCAGCGGTCTACCGTGACGCCGATCCAGGCGGCGCCGGCGTCGCCCGTCCTCGGCGTGGTCGACCCGAGCGGCGGCGCCAGCGTCGGCGACGGGACGACGGTCGATCTGGACCTGCTGACCCGGCCGAGCGCGCCCTCCGGGAAGCCGGGCCGGCGCGCATCGACGGCACCGCCGCGGCGCCAGTTGACGTTCCGCCTGCGTCTCGAGGACTACCGCGCGCTCGCGGATCTCCGGAGCGGCACGGCGACAACCTTCCAGGCGTTGTTGGAACGCGCCGCGCTGGCGCTGATCCGCCGCCCCGTCAGGGACTGAGCGGACGTCGGAGCACGCTTGAGGCCCAGTCGTGGGAGCCGTGCTATTGACGGTCCGCGGCGGCGGCGGCTGCTGCTGGGGGCGGGGCCGGGGGCAAACGCAGGCCGGCGGCGAAGACCGCCTGGGCCCGCGCCGGACCGCTCAACTCGCCGAGCGAGCGGTAGAACGCGACGTTGACGCGGGCGTCCTCCGGGCGTCCTTCCCGTGTTTCGATTTCCACGGCATCGTCGATGCGCCCGGCCAGGGCGAGCACCAGGGCGAGATTGCGGCGAACCCGCGCCGACGCGTCCGGCTCGGCCGAGAGCGCCTGGAGGCCGGCGATGGCCACATCGGTCTCGCCGGCGAGCGCATTCGACAAGGCCAGATTGTTGCGCAGGGCGATGTTGCCGAAGTCGCTGGCCAGGCCGCTGCGGTACGCCGCCTGGGCGGCGGCATGCTGGCCCCGCAGGTCGAGGCTGACGCCGAGCCCGTTGAGGGCGTCGACGTGGTCGGGACGCACCGCCAGGACGGTGCGGAATTCGGCCTCCGCCTCCTCGAAGCGCCCGGCGCGCAGCAGCGTTCGGCCAAGGCCGATGCGGAGGTCGGCGTTGTCCGGATCGCGTTCGACCGCGATCGCGTAGGCCGCGACGGCGCTCGCGACGTCGCCATTGGCGAGGTTGAGGGCGGCGAGCGCCACCAGGGGGGCCGTGGCCCGAGGTTCCTGTTCGCTCGCCCGCTTGTAGAGCGCCGCCGCCGTCGCGCTGTCGCCGTCGCGTTCGGTGCGTGCGGCGATCCGCATCAGCTGGTCATAGGGGGTGCCTTCGGGCGGCAGGTTGCCATCGGTGGCGCACGCCTGAACCAGGACGAGGAACAGCGCCGCCGCGGCGGCGCGCCAAACCCTGCCTAAGCGCCAGCGCGAGCGGCGCGGCCGCGCCGGAAACGACGTGGGCCTGAGACCGGAGTTCGCACCTTCAGGATGTTGTCGCACGCCGTAAGACACCCTTAACCCGCGGCGGCTAGCATGAACCTGCCTCGTTTGGACACTACTCGTTTGGACATCAAGGCCCTGTTCGATGCAAGGACTTTCCCATGCCTGACATGATGATGGCACAAAAATCCAGGTATTACATAGAGTTGAGCCGAGCGGCCGAACACCTGCACCGGCGCTTCCTGGACGTGCTCCGCATTGAATTGAACAGACTCGGGATTCGCGAACTGAACACCGTGCAGGCGCTGCTGCTCGCCAACATCGGCGACAGCGAGATCAGCATGCGCCAACTGGTCGAGCGCGGCTACTATCAGCCGAGCGTGATTTCCTATCACATCCGCAAGCTCGGCGATCTCGGCTATCTGGACGTCGAGCGGTCCAGCTACGACAAGCGCTCGGTCAACATCAGGACCACGGAGAAGGCGCGCGCGGTGGTCGCCGGCATCGCCGAGATCGAACGCAGCCTCGACATCGCCAAGCCCGAGGACGGCATCGCCGACGACACGCTGCAGTCCGCCTGCCATACCCTGCGCCAGGTCGAGCGCCTGTGGACGGACTATATCAGGGACGCGAAGAGTCTGTGACGGTTGAAGTCGTTCGATGAAACAAAATGCTCAAAGAAAATTGCGGGACGCCTCACGATATTACAGAGAAAATAGCGGAAGTTGCGTCTGAATAATAGTTTTGACAGGCGGCCGCTCTTTCTGAACAATCAACCCAGTCATGTTGCCAAAGTATCTTTGGCGCAACCACAGGCTGGGTTTTAATTGATATGTGCAGAAAATTCTTGCGTCGCTTGCGTCGCGACGATCGCGGCGGGATCATGATCTTCGTCGGCCTCGGCCTGTCTGCAATGGTCGGCGTCGGCGGTCTGGCCACCGAAACGCTGCTCATCTACGGCATCAAGGACCGGTTGCAGCAGTCGCTCGACGCCGCCGCCCTCGCGGCGGGTCAGATGAGCGAGGAAAGCGCCATGGCCGGCGAAGCGGAAGACGTCTTCATGACGAACTTCTTCGCGACGGGGCCGGAGGCCACGCTGAAATCGCCGGGTCTGAACGTCGCGATCAGCAATGGCGGCGAGCAGGTGGCCCTGTCGGCGGTGGCCGAATACCAGACGCGGTTCCTGGGTGTCGTCGGCTTCGACCAGATCGACATCTCCGGGCGCGCCGTGGTCCAGCGCGAGGTTCGACCGACCGAGGTGGCCCTCGTGCTCGACGTCACCGGCTCGATGGACTCGTCCGGCAAGATCGGCGCCCTGCGGGATGCCGGCGTCATCCTGGTCGACATCCTGTTCGGCGATGTGGCGGAGCACCCCAACCTGTTCGTGAGTGTGGTTCCCTACACGTCGATGGTGAACATCGGCAAAAACAACACAAGCTGGCTGGCCGGTTATGATGCGGACGCCTTCGCCGCCGATGTGGACGGCTGGCGGGGCTGCGTCATGGCGCGCACGGGCGGCGGCGATGTCACCGACGATCCGCCGGCGGACCAGCCGTTCGTGCCGATGCTGTCGCCCGCCGACATCGACAACGTCTATCCGCCGGTGAAAAGCGCGCAGTCGGCGAAGAACAGCGGCACCGGCCCGAACCTCGGCTGCGGTCCGGCGATCCTGCCGCTGACCAATGTCAAGGCGACGGTGCGCGACAAGATCCTGGACCTGAAGGCATGGTACCGGGGCGGCACCACCAGCAACCTCGGCATGGCTTGGGGCTGGCGGACCATTTCGCCGCGGTGGCAGGGCCTCTGGGGCCTGACCGACCGGCCGCTCGCCTACGACGCCACCAAGAGCCGCAAGGCGGTGGTGATCCTCACCGACGGCGAAAACCAGTTCTGGCCGAACCTGACGAACTCGGGCGGCACCAGCCCCGGCGGCTCCGACTTCACCGGTCATGGCCGGCTCGCCGACCTGAGCGCCGAGACCGGCGGCGCGGTGCAGACGCTGAAGCATGGCATCACCGAGCTCAACGCCCGCTTCACCGAGATCTGCGACAGCCTGAAGGCCGAAGGCGTCGATGTCTTCACCATCACCTTCGGCCTGAACTCGAGCAGCCAGGCGGCAACGCGGGAGGTCTTCCGCCAGTGCGCGACCAAGCCGGACTTCTATTTCAACTCTCCGGCCGCACAGGATCTCGAGAAGGTCTTCCGCCAGGTCGGTACCAAGCTGAGCTCTCTCAGGATCGTCGAATAAAATGTTACACCTCGGCACATGGGCAAGAAACAGGAAGGATGACGGCGGCAGCGCCGCCGTCTCCTTTGCCCTTCTGTTCCCAGTGTTTTTCTTTCTACTGACGAGCCTGTTGGAGTTCGGCCTGTTCCTCTTTGTCGGCGCCAACCTGGAGGCGGGGGTGCGGGACGCCTCCCGCTTCGGCACCACCGGTGCCGAGGTGTCGGGGATGAGCCGCGAGGAGCGCATCCTGGCGATCGTCGAGGAACGCACGCTTGGCAAGCTGCGGCCGGATGACGCGCAGGTGAGCACCCAGGTGTTCCCCAGCTTCGCCGCCATCAGCTCGGAGACGGGGACCGCCGGGGCCGGCGGGCCGGGCGACGTGGTGCTGTACGAGGTGCGTTACGCCTGGTCGGCGATCACGCCGATCATGGCGCCGCTGCTGGACGGCCGGATCCTGTCGGCGGCCGTGGCCATACGCAACGAGGATTTCTGATGTCCGCATCCAT
>CAZBWP010000045.1:0-13350 GCA_964495295.1 uncultured Rhodospirillaceae bacterium
GATCCCGGCCGACGTCCCCCTCGCTGCCAGGGTCGGCCCCGTCAAGGCGTGATCCTGGGATCTTCCCGAACCCGGTTCTCCCGTGCGCCGGCAAGGCCCACCTTGCCGGCCCTTTTTCAGCCTTGAATCATGCGTCCCGCACTATTCACTAGAATGGCGTGTTGAAGCGGACCGGCACCGAGAGGGCGAAGAAATAGTCGGGGGCGCCGCGGCCGAGGCCGACGCCACCGCTGGCCGACAACAGCACGCCGGGCCCGAGAATCATCGAGGCTCCAACCGACAAAAGGCCCGAGGAGCTGTTCGAGTCGGCGATTGTGATGCCAGCGAGTTTCTGGCTGGTCTGGAACGTTTGCTGAAAAGCCAACTGCAGGGAGGTCTCTGGACTGGCGGCCAGAACGGCGCCCACATTCAACGTGTACTGGTCGCCGGGCTGAAGCTTCTGGGTGCCGAGCGGACCGCCGAAGTCGAAGTCGCCCTCGAAGGTGTGCGTATACGAAAACCCCGCAACGAAGGCCAGGGGATCCTGGCGCTTGGTGAAGGACAGCGAGGTGCGGATGTCGTGCAGGCCTGGCGTTCCCGGCATGATCACGCCGTTCTGGTTCTGCTGGCCCGTGGCGGTGTCGTATGTCACGCGCAGCACGGCGTCGGGGACCCAGCCGTCCTCGCGCAGCAGCGTCTTCGCCAAGCCGACGGTGACGTCACCGAAACCGATGCCGCTGTTGGAATCGCTGGTGCGCGGCAGGAACGGCGCCGGCGAGAGGACCACCTTCTGATTGGCGAACGCCCCAGGGATGCCCAGTTCGAACTGCGTATCCCACGGCAGGCCGACGCGCACGTCGACCGCGGCCCTCACTTCGTCCCGATCGGCCGTCACGTCCTGCGCAACGAAGAACGTATCGGGCGCAACGCCCGCGAATCCGGTGTTGGTGAGGCTTTGGCTTTCCCGCCTCGTGTAGGTGAGGGAGGGGGCGATCTCCATGCGGCCGGCGGGGAGCAGCAGGGCGCCGACATCGGTGAGCGTCCGGTCCAGCGCCCGCTCGGCCGCCTCCTCGTCCACCTCAACCGTCCCCGGCGCGGCGGGACGGGCGGCGGGCGGCGGTGCCGAAGCGGTGGTCTGGGGGGTGGGCGCGGCGGGCGGTTGCGGCGGCGGCGCGGACGCCTGGGCCGGCTCGGGACGGACGGGTACCGAGACCGCCGCCGGCGGCGGTGCGCCGACCCGCTGCTCCAGCGAGCCGACGCGGCGCTGCAGATCCTGAATGACCGCGTCGCGCAACTGGATCTGGCGGACCAGTTCCTGGATCATCGCGTCGCGATCGGGCGCCTGCGCCAGCGCCGGTCCGGCGGCCATCAGTCCGGCGGCGAGCGCGAGCATGGGCGCGGTGCGCGGCGCTTTGGCGCCTGACGCTTGCGAATTCGGCGCGTGAGTCGCGTGTCGTCTGCCCGAAGGCAGGGGTGTGTTCCCGTTCATGGGCCCATTCATCGAAAAGAGGTCATTGCAGGCTGAGCGCGTCTTCTGGTCGGACGGCGAGGGCGTTGGGGGGCGTCAGGCCGTCGGTGCGTTCCACCACGAAGCCGACCTTGCCGATCTCGCCATAGTCGATCCAGGCGCGTTCGAACTTGGCCGTCAGCATGGTGCGGTTGCCCCAGGCCGGATCGGCCAGCACCACGCGGTTGCCGACAATGCCGCGGAACACGACGAAATGATTGTAGCCATGGGTCGAGATGGGCACGATCACGGGCGCGCGCTCGACCAGGTTCTCAAGGGTCATCTTGCCCAGGCCCACCCCCTTGTAGCCCCGGGCGTCGACGAAACGCTTCAGGTCGAGCAGGGAGAACCCCTGGCGAATCACCACCAGCTCCGGCTGCGAGATGTATTCCTCACGATCGATCAGGCTGAGGGCAACCTCGCGCTCGGTGACCGGATCGCCGTGTTGGTAGTTGAGGATGGTGGTCAGGGCGGCGGCGCCGCAGCTCAGGTCCCACTCCTGGACGACGACATTCTCGCGCCGCATCTCCAGAAGAGATTTCACCGCACGACCGGACTCCGCCGACAGGGGGAGGGCGCCGAAAGTGAAAATCACCAGGGCGGCAAAGGCGCCTGAGCACTGATACCAGATGCGGGTCACATGCCTTCCCCAGGAGACTGTCTTTGCACTGGACCTGCTTGGGCCATGGAGACGGCCTTCCATCGCCGTATCTTGCCCGATCGCGGAAAGGGTACGGCAGGCGGCTTTCCGCAAGCAAGGGCAATAGCATAGCCGTCGCGCCCGGTGTTGCGGCAAGGCCTGCGGTGTTGCAAGGATGCAACGAATAGGACGGAGCTGCGGAGGGGCCTCGACGACCGGCCGGTGGTCAGGCGATGCGGGTTGGCCGGCGCGTCCGACGCGCGCCGCCACCGCAGCCGACCAAAGCCGCCAAGCCACCGATCACCAGCCAACCGGTTCCGGGCAGGGGAATGGTGGCGGGGGGCGGCGGGGGCGGTGGACCGTTGGTGCAGCAGCCGTTCGTTGCCGCGAAGGCGGCGCCGGTGAAGGTGCCCCAACTGGCGACGGCGACCGGGCCGCCCACCTGGGCGGGCGCGGAGCCGATGCTTGCCGTGCCGCCGTTGAAGACCACCTGGGCGGTTGCTGGATTGCCGACGGCGACGACATCGAACTTGAAGAGAACGAGCGCGCCCGTTGGTCCGCTTGACGCCCCGTCGGCGATGGGTGCCTCATCGACGATGGGAGCCGCTTGTGCGGCATCGGCAAACGCTGTCACCATCGCGGCCAACTCAACCGCAGCCAGCGCAACCACAACCATTCCCGATCTGGCCAAACGGCGCATCAGGGATTTGCGCATCACGACCTCCCGGGAGACGGGTACGCCCCATGCCGAGGCATGGGGCGCCCAGTCCGACTGCTACGCGTGATTTAGTTGGTGGTCACGTACGCGAAGCCCGCAATCTGGGCGGTCGCGGGCAGGCCCACGGTCCCGTTGTTGGCGCCAACGGCGAGGATGTTGCCGAACACCGTCGCGAGGGGACCGGCAACGATATCGTTACCGTCGATGTCCTGTCCGAGGACCGTCGGCATGCCCAGCGCCAGCTGTTGCGTCTGGGAGACCAGGTCGGCGATCGCCGTGCCCTGGGCCGCGAACTGGAAGTTGATGATGGCCGCGTAACCGGCCGTGACGCCGTCCATCTGGGCGTCGTTGAGGGTCACCGGCTCGGCCGCCTGGGCGGCACCGGCGAGCGCGAGCATGGAGACGCCCGCAAGCATCGAAAGAGCGGTTTTCATAGTTGATCTCTCCTAATCGAAGTGTGCTGTGTCCACCTGACGAAGTCGTCTAGACCGTCGGGGGCGTCTCAGTTCGGGGTCGGCAGAACGACCGGCGGCAGTTCCGGCACCGGCAGCGCGTTGGTGATCGCCACGCCGGTGAAGAAGCCCTGGCTGACGACATGCACGACGTTGGACAGCTCACTCTTGACCGCCGCGACCGGCTGGGTCGTGCCATTGAAGATCACTTGGGTCGAGGCCGCACCGCAGCACCCGGCGCCCACGGCGATCAGGTCGAACTTGAACAGGACGAGGCCGGCGGCCGAGACGGCGTCCATCTGGACGTCGTTCAGGGTGACGGGCTCGGTGGCCGACGCGGCGCCGGCAAGCGCGAGGAGCGGCAGGGCCGCAACGGCGCTGAGCAGCTTCGTTTTCATGTAAAGTACCTCCTCATGGGTTTCTAAGAGACCGCCATTGAAGTTTGGCGGTGCGCCACAACTCCCCCACGGAAGCGTCACGCAGGAAGAAGTCTACGACCACCGGCAGCAAAAGGCAAACAAAAAAAGCCGCAAGCCCAATAAAAAAAGCAAGCGTCTCTATATTGCAACAACAAACAAAGACCTAAAGAGCTTTCAATACTTGAAAGCGCTCCAGGCCCATACGTTATTTGACGGAAATCATGGTTCTACGGTCGCGCCAATTCTGCGCGTTTCCGGCGGCTGTAACGACGCTACTTTTCCCAAGTCATAACGCTTGCCCCGCTTTTTACAATTCGCACGCGTTCTCAATGCGAAATGCTCAGCTTTTCCCCCGCCCCTACGACATTCTGTTGGTCGCAGTTAGCCGTTCCGCCTCCGTCCTGGCTTGGATCGCCCATGGGACCTGGGCGAACGCCCGTCACCAGGGCGCAACGAACCCGAACGGCACGCGCGACGGCGCCGGGATGCTCATCTGCATTTCCGTGCTGTAGGAGAAGGCAATCCCCACTTCGGGCAGATTGAAGGTATCGCTGGACTTGACGCCAATGGCGATCCGATCCGGCCCAGTGGGCACCTTCGTCTCGGTTTCGGCCTGAGCGTACAACGACTGATCCGCGCCGGAACCGAGGACGCTCACCTCCGACCTGGCGACAGCGGAGTATGACGGGTTCTTGTTGCCCAAGATCCCGTAGGGCTGGATCTGGCCAAAAAAGGATACGTCGACTTGTACGCCGCCGGAAGCCTCGCCACCGCCAATAAAGATCGCCAGCGCACTCAACTCCCACGCTCCGGCGGTCACGCCGTCCATTTGCGCGGGTGACAACTCGATGGCGGATTCACCCGCGTTGACTGCCGGCGACAGCGCGACGAGACAAAGCGCAACACTCAAGGATCTTTTGATCATGTCCACTCTCCCAAAGATTTGTTCAACTATAAGCGTTAGTGGCGCGCCTGTCAAGCCAGTTTGGGCCGATAGGGCACTTGTATTCCAGTAACATAATGAAACTTTTGTGTCAGCATTTTTCGATTGTATACAACTGATGCAAGTGCAACAAAAAGTTGTTTTCGGGTGTTATAAAACCTATGCGTCGGCTATGGGTTTATTTTGCAACGAAAGGTAACATTCGGCTTTCGCTATATGTACCCCACAGGGGGTAACTTCGCCAAACATGGTCACCCATGATCCCAATTTGGGTGCAACTGGCCCACGGCCCGGCCACGGGCCGCCGCCCCAAAAAAAATCTGCCGATAACCAGAATTACGGGAATTCGACGGCGGTGGAGCGGCGCACGGATGAGGCGAAAAGGTGGGTGTTCGACACCGGCGCCCCCGCGCTGGGGGCGATCAAGGACCCGGACCAGTGCGCGTCAACGGCGTGAACGCCCCGTGCGCCGGTCGAGCGGCCGAATCCATAGGGCAGCCCATGCGTGGGAGCCGACTGTCCCGCGGGGGACCCTACTTCGGGCGAACGGGGGCGAGCTGGGCGCGCCGTCGCCGCCAAACGGCGAGGGCGATCAGCCAGGCGGCCATGGTCCACGGCACCGCCGGCGCCGTGACCGGAAGCGGCCCCGTGGTTTGCCGGTTGCCGGCGAACGAGAGCATCCCCCAGGCCGGCACCTGGAACGGCTGTGCCCAGGGGTCCTCGAAGCCGGCGACGTCGAGGCCGATGAAGAGTTCGGGCAGCAGGTCGGGGTTCAGCCGGCTGTCGAGCAGATAGTCGGTGAGCCACGGCGATGCGGTCGCTTCGATGTCCGTCACGCTGAGAATCGGCGCGAAGAGATTGAACCCCTGCGCATCGAACAGGCCGGCTTCGAATGCGGCGCCGGAGAGGTCGATGCGCATGAGGATCTGGCCATCCGCCCCGACCAGCCTGAGGGCGCCCGTCCAGAACAGGTCGTAGGCGTCGCCGTCCCAGATCCGGATCAACGGATCCAGCTCGATGAAGCCGCCCCGGAACGGATCGTCGGCGTAGGCCGGGTCCGTCGCCAGCCCCTGTCCGCGCGACAACACGCTGACGGGCAGCGGCGAGAACGCGAGCATCTGACGCGCGGGATCCCAGACGGCCCAGGCCGTCGGCGGATGCCCGGCCGGCTGGCCCGCCGTCGCCGCGGTGCGCAGCGCCGCACGCGGCGGCGCCTCGGCCGAAATCGCCAGATGTTCGCTGGCGACGGAGAGCGTGAGCGGCTGGCCCGTCTGCACGAAGGCGCTGGCGAACGGCACCTGGATGGTCACGGCCGGAGGGTCGTCGAGCCAGAGCAGCGAACCGGACAGGGCGGCGTTCTCGATGATCCATGGCGCCAGGCCGGACGTGCCGAGGGAGTCGATGACGGCGAACGACGCCTGGCCATTATGCACCGTGGTCGCGAAGCCGATGGTGTCGGTGATCAGCGCATCGCCGATCGCCTGGCTCACGGTCACGGTCTCGCGGAGAAAGGCGAAGCCGCCCAAGGCATCGGCCTGAAGCTGCCACGTGCCGATGTCCCAGGTGAGCTGCAGGCCCGGTTGGAAGTCATCGGGTGGCGGCAGGCAGCACGGCTGGAACAGGCTCTGCACCGTGATGTTTGGAACCGTTCCGTCGCTTCGCACCTGGGAGCGGGCGAACAGCGGTTCCGCCGTCTCGGCAACGGCCGACGTCCGGCTCTCCGTGGTGAAGGCGGCCAGCGGAACCGGATCCGGAAAGACGCCACCGGACACCACGGCAGGCCCCGCTTCGGCGGCCTTGGCCCCGGCAAACGTCACCGTGTGCGTCGTCAGCGGCAGGGTGGCGGGATTGTTGTCCGGATCGAAATCGGTGGCGACCGCGGAGGCGGTGACCTCGACGCTCGCCGTCGCGTCCGCCGTGGGGTTCGGGTAGACGAACACGCCATTGCCGAAATCGTAGAGTTGCCCGCCGATATCAACGACGTAAGGCCCGCCGCCCACGAGGTCGACGGTGACGAAGCTGCTGCCGATGGTGGCGGCCAAGGGCACCAGGGGCATCGCCGCGGCGGGACCGGCGCATGCCAGGGCCGTGCCGGCGCTCAGAATCCCGAGCAGGCGTGGCACGGACGGCAATTCGGTGAGGACCCGAAGCGCACCACAACCCATTGCCGGCACGAGCGTCATTAAATACAGCCTAAGATTGACTACCCTTTTAACGTGTGAAACTCTATCACAGCTTGCCTATTTTACAAGAATACAATTAATGAGAGTTTCTCGTCTTGACGTCGCTCCACCGTGACGGGTTCCATCACACGGATATGTGGTGCGCGCGACCGCGCACGGGAAGCGCGGTCGATCCTGATTTGGGGGTCGCAGGGGGGAATGCGGACCGAAGCCGGCGTCAGGCGCGCCGTTCGGCGGCCACGCTCGCTCAATGCGGCGGGCGGGCAGGGCCGTTGTTTTGGAGTTGTGGGTCACAACGCCGCGGCCGAGGCAGTGGCGCCCAACGTATCCGCTCGGCGTCAGCCGGCCGGCTGCGCGGGACGCTGCCGCGTCATGCAAACGACGAGGCCCAAGATGCCGAGGCCGCTTGCGAGAAGCAGGGCGTTCGCCGGAGCGGTGATGGCTTGCGGCGGCGCATCATTCTGGTTGAGGGCGAACAGCGGGGAAAACGTCGTCGGGAAGCCGATCGTGCCGCCCGGATTGAAACTGCCAAAGGGCGGGAAGGGAGAAATCCCCGGAATGCCACCGATGGGGGTGAATCCCCCGATCCCGGGCAGACCAACGGTGGGACCGCTGCCGCCGGGCAGTTGCCCGCCGCCGATCGGAACTCCGGTTCCGAACGTGGGAAACAGGTTCAGGTTCGGCAGGCTGAAAGTCGGCAGGCTCACGATCGGGGGCGGGGGCGGCGGCGGGGGCGTCACCACGAGGCTGGTGGAAATCTCCCACCCGATATCGGCGAGCGCGGCCCAGTCCAGATCCGTCATGTGCTTCCGCGTTCCGCGCTGGATGGACGGATCCATGGCCGCCTCTTGCGGCACGCCGTCGACGGTCCCCATCGTCCCCTCGGCCCAGTGCGCGAGATCGCCACGAAAGAGGGGGACGGGGCCGCCGAACACCTCCTGTGACTCGGAGCCCGTGAAGGTGTTGTCGACGATCAGGGCATCCCACGACTCCGCCTGGCCGAAGCCAATCACATGGGCGAGCTCATGCACGGCAACGGAATAGAAGTCCACGAGACCGTCGAAGCTCTCGAAGGTGCTGGGGTCGGGGTCGAAATGCCAAGGCTTGTCGATGTTGAACGTCATGGATCCGCCCCACACCGCGTAATCGGTGGGGATCGGGTCGAGGGCGCCGAGTTGTCCGCGGGCGACGGCGTTATTGACAAAACCCTGCGTACCGCCGGCCGAAAAACCGCCGCCGCCGGCGGATGCGAGGACGGATGAGCCGGCGCCCCCGGCGAACCCGCCGACGAAGACGACGATTTCATCCTGGGGGATGGAGAAATTGTCGATGACGGCCGTGGTGCGGGTGGCCGGATTCATAAAGCGAACGGAGAATTGATTGCCGCCACCCGGTACGATCGCGGTCAGCGTGTCCAGGATCCTGTCTTCGAACACGTCCGCCGCCACTTCCATGGCCGTCCGCCGGTCGGGGCTGTCGAAGAAGCCGAGGCTGTCATAACTATAATCGAATCGGATCGTCAGGGCCTGGGCATCCACCCCTGCCAGGGACACCGCGAAACAGAGCGCACCGGCGACGCCATGGCGCGACGAGAGCCATTGGGATCTCGGTTCGATTTGACGGGGGCGGTGCTCCTTCTGAAGGAGGCTTGCGTCGGCTGAGCTGCTGACACGTCTCATGTTAGCATCCTCCAATGACCATCCACCTGACCCACAGCGGCGCGGCCGGCGGGCCGTTGCCTTGCCGAGGCGGCCATACCCAATCAGCGCGCCCACTCTAAACCAGGAATGAGTCGCCATCCAACGACCCGCTTACACTGTTGGCGTCGTCCTCTGCAACCCCGTCCATGGTGAACAGGGGGATGAAGGGCGAGAACACCGGCGTGAACGTGCCGCCGCCGATGGGCGTCCCCCCGACCGGCAATCCGCCCCCGAAGGTCGGCAAACCGCCGAGACCGGGAAGGCCGCCGAAGCTGGGGAAACCGCCGAAACTGGGAAAGCTCGGAAAGCCGCCGAACCCGGGAAAGCCGGGCACGCCCCCTGATCCGGGGCCTGGGGGAGGCGGCGGTGGCGGCGCGCCCGTGTCCAGGGTCACCGAATCGGGATCGGTATCCAGAAGGGTGAGAAAGGTCTCGCCATTCGCGGTGACGATCGCATCCGAGCCGTCGGCGATGACATCGAATTCAACGTCCGCGCCGGCGATCGCCGAGACGTCGATGATGTCATCGTCCTCGTAATCCATGATCGTGTCGCCGCCGTGGCTGAGGTCGGTGTAGCGGAAGGTGTCGGCGCCATCACCACCGGTCACCGTGTCGGCGCCCAGGCTGCCGATGATCGTGTCGTTGCCGGGCCCTGCATCGATCACATCGTTGCCGGCGCCGCCATCGATCACGTCGTTGCCGGCGCCACCGAGGATGGTGTTCGGGCCGTCGTCTCCCGTCAGCGTGTCGGCAAACTCCGAGCCGATCAGGATCTCGAAGTTGGAGATGGTGTCGCCGCTGGCATAGCCGCCCGATGCCGTGTTGGTCTGCAGGTTGACGGTAACGCCGGTGGTCGACTGCGAATAGTCCAGCGAATCCTTACCGTTCCCGCCGTCGAGCGTCTCCGCATTGGGCCCGGCGACAATGATGTCGTTGCCGTTGCCACCGAGCACCGTGTTGTTGCCCGGGCCGCCGGCCAGGTAGTCGTCGCCGTCGCCGCCATCCAGGTAGTCGTTGCCGTTGCCGCCCAACAGGGTGTCGTTGCCGTCTAGGCCGAACAGCTGATCATTACCATCGAGGCCTTCGATCCGATTGGCAGAGTCATCCCCCGTCAGCACGTCGCCCGAACCCGAGGCGGCATTGCTGCCGATCAGGTTGTGGATGTTGGAAAGCTGATCGCCTTGCGCATCGCCGCCGCTCGCCGCCCCCGTCGCCAGGTTGACGGTGACCGATTGCGGCGAACTCCGGTAGCTGGCCGTGTTGTTGCCGTCGCCGCCGTCGATCGCATCGGGCCCGCCACCTCCCTCGATGGTGTCGTCGCCCAGGCCACCGTCGATGGTGTTCGGCCCGCCGTCGCCGATGAGGAGATCGTCGAAGTCCGAGCCGATAAGCCCCTCGATGCTGTCATAGACATCCCCGGCGGCCTCGCCGGTGTTCACGCTCGGGTTGGCGAGACTGGCGGTCACGCCCGCTGCTGCCTCGGCGTAGGAGGCGGTATCGTTGCCGCCGCCGCCGATCAGGGTGTCGGCACCCTCACGCCCCATCAGCAGGTTGTCGCCGTCATCGCCGATCAGGATGTCGTCGTTGGCCGAGCCGTGGATGTTCTGAATGTTGACGTAGCGGTCGCCTTGAGCGTCGCCGCGGCTTCCGCCGTTCGCGAGATCGACCGTCACCGCGTCTTCGGCGCCGAGGTAGTCCACCGTGTTGTTGCCGCCGCCGCCGTCGATGGAATCCGAACCCGGTCCCGGGAAGATGAGGTCGTCGCCACCGCCGGCAAGAATGGTGTCCATCCCATCACCGCCGACGATCGTGTCGTTGCCGTCGCCGCTCGATGCCCAGTCGTTGCCGGGGCCGAGATCGATGTAGTTGTTCCCACCGGACGTGGTGACGACGTCGTCTCCGGGTCCAGCGAAGATGCGATCGTCGAAGCTGCCGGTCGTGATGGTGTCATTGCCGCCCGCATCGATCACGACGACGGGGCGGTCGAGAACCGTGAGGTCGTTGTCGTCCGGGCCAAGGACGATGAGTTCTGGCACGGTGTTGCCACCGCTGATGGGAACAGCCGGTTGGGTAGCAGGAGGTCGAAACGAAATCGGCGTGCCGCCCCCGACCAACCCCGGAACGATCAGCTGTACAGGCATAGCGTGTATCCCTCCCCAAAGCCCGAGCGCATTAGGCAACCCATGCGAGAGAATTCTGTCCCACCGCTTCTTCTAAGTTGTTGCAGTATCGCGCTGCCGTGCAATAGGAGGCAGGCTGACGAACCGCTGAAGCTGAGGACAAAGATTGAAGGGATCATCAGCGAGAGTCAAGAGAACATCCGAGCGTTCCCTCTGCCAGGACTCGCGCATCTGTGGCATTACACAAAGCATCGCCGCATTTCCTGGAAGTTGTGCTCGCATTCCGCGAGCCGAAGCGGTGCTGTGAATACCGTTGTGTTGGTTCTTGGCCGGGTCGCATCCCGCTGCCGTGGTCGGGCCTCATGCCGGTGCCGGCGCCATGGACGCCGTCGTCCGCCTCCGCGGCGGCGTCAGGATCGTCGCCCCGGAAAGACCCAGCCGCGGCGCTTCGGTTACGGATTGGTCGCGGTGGCGAGCCGGCAAACGGCGATCGGGAACGCCGCGAACAGATCGGCGGCCGCAATCGTTCCCCTGTGCGGGTCGCTGGTTATTGCAGCGCCGGTGAAGAGATCGCGGGCGGGGACGCCGCGCATGCCGCTGCCGAGCACCACCTCCGTCTGACCCCATGCTGCCGCGCCCAGAGGCACGGCTTCCAGCCCGCCGAGGGCGGTCACCAGCCGCGGGATCGCGATCAGCAACACCGCGTCGCCAGAGCGGCGGAGGAAGGCACAGATGTGGTCGGCGCGCTCCCCTGATGTCTCCAGCGCCTCGTAGTCGCCGCCGACGAACAGCGCTGGCGTCTCGCGGCGTGCCTGCAGCAACCGCCAGACGACGAACAGCTTGATCCGACCGTCCGTCCACCCGTCCAGCAGCGGCGACAGCGCGGCCGTGGGGGCGGCATCGGCGAGGGCCCGGACCTCCGCCAGACCCCGGGCGCGCGCCGGGTAGTCGACGGGACGGCGGTTGTCGGGATCAACCAGGCTGAGATCCCACATCTCGCAGCCTTGATAGATGTCGGGGACGCCGGGGGCCGTCAGCTTGAGGGCGGTCTGCGCCAGGCCGTTCACCATGCCGGCCAAGGCGACGCCGCGATGGAACGCGCGAAAGTCGTCGAGGAAGGGGTTGCGATGGTCGACGTCCAGAATGGCCGTGACGAACGTCGCGAGGGCATCCTCGTAGCCCGGGCGCATGTTGATCCAGCTCGACTCCACCTTCGCCTCGCGGACAGCCTTCAGCATGTAGCCGACGATCCGGTCGCGGAAGTCCCCCATCTCGACGGGATCGAGGTCGCCGGCGTCATGCCACGTCGCGGGCCAGGCGCCCACCAGTGTCTGGTAGAGGAGGTATTCGTCGTCGGCCGACGGCGCGGGAATGCCGTCCACCTCCTGCTTGCGTCGGCCGTTGAGGATCGCCCAGCGCTCGACCCGCTCGCGCCACTCGCCACCAAGCTCGGACAGCACGTTGATGCGGGCACGCGCGTCTTCCCCCCGTTTCGTGTCGTGCGTCGCGCTGGTCAGCATGCCGGCCGGCCAGCGCCGTGCCTGGTCCTGACAGCCACGGTGGAAGGCGGCGACGCTGGTGCCGAAGCGCGTCGGCTCGCCACCGACCTCGTTCAGCGATATCAAGCGGTTGAAGCGGTAGAACGAGGTGTCCTCGACGCCCTTGGCCATCACGGGGCCGGTGTACTGCTGGAACTTCATGGCAAGCCGTTGAACTTCGCGGGCGCTGTACGGACCGCCGCGGGCGGCAAGGTCGGTGGTGAGCACGCCGTGCACGAAATCGAACACGGTCTTGTCGATCCGCTGGCTGCGTCTGCGGGCTTGCGCGATCGCCCAGTCGATGTCGCGGCGGTCATCGGTCGTCGCGCCGTCCTGGTCGACGTAGGTGCGGTACACGGGAAAGCATGCAACCACTTCCCGCAAGGCTTGGCGCAGGCCGACCAGCGTGTGGTCACGGGTGAGCCAGCTGGACTCCGTCAGGCGGTTGAACACGTTGGCGAGCACCCGGAGTTCACTGGCCAACTCCTGGTCCATGGCCTGCTTCTTGGCGGCGAAGGCAATGGCCGGGAAGTCGCGCGCTTCGCCGACGAACCGTGCATAGGCGTTGCTGAGCCCCGCCTCTCCTTCGGGGTCGACGAACAGGCCGTTGACCCGACCGAGAAAGTCGTAGCCGGTGGTGCCGGCGATGGGCCAGTCCTCGCGAAGGCGCTCGTGGTGGGCCAGGATCTTCTCGACGACGATCCAGAACGGAGGCGTGCCGTTGTCGGGGCCAAGGCTGCCGCGCGCCTCGCTCGCCTTCGCCTGCAGCCGCGCCAGATACTGTTTGGGATCGAACAGGCCGTCGATATGGTCGATGCGCAGGCCGTGCACGAGGCCCGCCTTGATCAGCCCCAGCACCAGCCGGTGGGTGCCATCGAACACCGCCGGCACCTCGACCCGCAGCCCGGCGAGGTCGTTGATCTGAAAGAACCGCCGGTAATTGATCTCCTCGGCGGCGACCCGCCAGAAGGCAAGGCGATAGGGCTGGCTTTCCAGCAGCCGATGTAGGGCCTGGAAGCTCTTCGGCTCACCCGGCGTGCCGCTGAGTTCGGCGATCGCGGCCGTGATCGCCTCGCCCACCGCGGCGACGCTTGTGGCCAGGTCGGCGAGGCGCCGCTTCAGCCGGTCCGCCTTGATGCGCCGGCCCGAGCG
>CAZBWP010000046.1:0-13302 GCA_964495295.1 uncultured Rhodospirillaceae bacterium
GGTTCCACCAGACGATGCGCGGGCCATCCAGCGGCGCGCCGCCCAGCAGCATCACCCGCACCGGCGCGTCGGCCGAGATCACGGGCGCGGCCCCCTCGCGCAGCACCAGCATCTCGGCTTCCGCCCAGCGTCGCCCATCGACGACCAGCGGCGCGTCGACGGGATAGAGCGCGCGCTCGGCGGCGGCAACGGGCACCTCCAGCCGGGCGCCGGCGGCGAGGCGGATTTCGGCGTAGAGGGTCGGCGACGCGGTCTCCACCGGCGACGTGTGGCCGAACAGGGTGCCGGCGATCAGGCGAATCACCGCCCCCTCCCGCTCGATCACTGGCAGGCTCTCGGCCGGATGGTGGACGAACGCGGGCGCCATCTCGGCATCGGCCGTCGGCAGGGCGACCCAGGCCTGGATGCCGAAGAGCGGTCCGCCCGACGCCCGCACCTCGGGGCTCGTCCGTTCCGAATGGACGATGCCGCGGCCGGCGGTCATCCAGTTGACGGCGCCCGGGCGGATCGGCTGCACGCTGCCGAGGCTGTCGCGGTGCAGGATCTCGCCCGCGAACAGATATGTCACCGTGGCGAGGCCGATGTGCGGGTGCGGCCGGACGTCGATGCCGCTGCCCGGCGGGAAGGTCGTCGGCCCCGCCTGATCGAAGAACACGAACGGCCCGACCGCACGGCGGTGCGGCGACGGCAGCACCCGCCGCACCTGGAAGCCGCCGAGGTCACGGAGCTGCGGCACGATGGCCAGATCGACCGCGTCCGCCTGGAGCGGCTGCTCCTCCTTCGGTTCGTCGCAGGGCTGCCAACTCATTGACCATCACCTCCCGTCTGCCGGCCGGGATCCACGGCCGCGCCTTGCACGTAGAAGCGATGTTGACCGTTTCAATGGGAGGCCTACGAAATGCACGTTCACTCTGGCACCAAGGTGACGCTGCCGACCGATCTCATGGAGCAGAGCGTCGTCATCGCCGATCCGTCGCGGCCCGACTGCCCGATCATCTTCGTCAGCGACGAGTTCGAGCGGCAGACGGGGTACACCGCCGCCGAGACCCTCGGCCGCAACTGTCGCTTCCTGCAGGGTCCGGCGACCGACCCGGCGGCCGTCCGGGCGATCCGCTCGGCCATCGAGGCCGAAACGGCACTCACCGTCGATCTCGTCAATTATCGCAAGGACGGCTCGCCCTTCTGGAACCGTCTCCGCATCCGGCCGTTGTACGATGACGCGGGCCGGCTGCAGTTTTTCGCCGCCGCGCAGACGCCAATCACCGGCGACGAGCGGTTGCCCCGGCCCGTCGTGGCCCTTTTGGACTAGGTACAGCGCCGCAAAACCGCGGAATTCGCGGCCACGGACGCCGCCCGAAGGGGCAACTGAAATGTTTTCTTCACACCGGGCATTGCAGGATGACAGCCGGTCTGGGATCAGCTATGTTGCATTGCAGCAAAACACTCTGCATTTGCGAAGTGAGCGTTTGGGATCCGAACGGACAATGAACGAACCTGGCCAACTCGGTCGCGCCCTGCACGAAGAACATTTCTGGACGCTCGTCGTGATGACCGGCCTCGAAGATCGCGTCTCGGGCGAGGGCGGCAAGACACCGCTGAACCCGCACCATCTCGCCGATCGGGAGCGGCTGGACGAACTGCTCTCCGTGCTCAACGACATGATCCGGCATCATGCGTTCGAGGAAGGGGTGCTGTTTCCCATGCTGTGGAGCCGCGGCGGCGCCGATGTCACGGTTCTGTTTACCCAGGATCATGCGGCGATCGGCCCGCTGACCAAGAAACTCCGCAACCTCACCCGCGACCTGATCGCCAGCGACGGCGCCCCCGATCCCGAGCTCTGGGAACGCTTCCGGCTCTATGTCATCGAACTCGCGGCCCAAGTGATGATCCACCTCCAGAAAGAAGAATTGGTGCTCGTCCGTCACCTCGGCAGCATGCTGGGCGAGCATCTCGACCGCGAGTTGGCGGCGCAGTTCCACGCGGGCAAGGCCCCTGAACAGCCCTGCCAAGCGGGCCACGCGGGCGCCCACGGCGGCGTCGATCGGCGCATGGACTCCCACGCCTGAGGAGCCCCGCGCCGGGACATCCCGGCCCTGATTCCCGGCCCTAAAGTCCCGGACCTGAAACCCCGGCCCCGCGTCATCGCGGGGCGCGATACTCCTGTTCCAGCCAGCGCGCTGTGCGCAGGAGCCGCGCGTCGTCACCGAACGGCCCGACCAGTTGCGCGCCGAACGGCAGGCCGGCCTTGTCGGTGAACAGCGGCACGCTGATGGCCGGCAGTCCCAGGTACGTCCAGATGGTGCAGAATACCGGACTGCCGGTTGAATCGAGCCCCATCGGCGCCGGGCCGGTGGTGGCCGGCGTGAGCAGCGCATCGACCGTCCGGAACGGGGTCTCCAGCAGCCGGCGCAGCAGGCCGATCCACTCCACCGCCCGGTTGTAGTCGACGGCGCTGACGGCGCGGCCGCGGGCGACCATCTCCCGCAACTGCGGGCTCATCAGGTCGCCGCCGTCCCGGTATTCCCTGGCGAGGTTCTTCGCCAGATCGGCCTCCATGATCATCCGGTGCCACTCGTGCACCCGATCCAGGGGCTGGTCCAGGTCGAGCGTCTCGGTCTTCCCGTTGAGCTCCGCGATCAGTGCGGCGAAGGCGTCACGGGTCACCTGGTCGGCGGCCGTCCACACCGGCGTCCGGATGAAGCCGAGGCGCGGCGGCAATGGCGGGGACGCACCGGCGATGCCGACCAGATCGGCCGGCGGCCCCGGCGCCGTTGCCGGATCGCCGGCATCGTAGCCCATCAGCACGTCGGCGAGCAGCGCCACGTCGGCGACCGAGCGGGCGAACACGCCGATCTGGTCCAGCGGTTGCGACAGGCGAAGCATTCCGGTGCGCGGAATGCGGCCGAAGGTCGGCTTGAAGCCGTGCACGCCGCAATAGGACGCGGGGCGGATCACCGAGCCGTTGGTCTGCGTGCCCAACGCGCCCGGAACCATGCCCGCGGCGACGGCGGCGGCCGAACCGCTGGACGAGCCGCCGGGCGTCCGCTCGGGATCGCGGGGATTGCGGGTCGGCCCGGGCGTGTAGCCGGCCAGCTCCGTCGTCACCGTCTTGCCGAGAATGATGGCGCCGGCGGCGCGCAGCCGCGTCACCACGGCGGCGTCGCTGGTCGGCCGGCGGCCGGCATGGATCGGCGTGCCGTACTCGGTCGGCATGCCACGGGTGTCGAACACGTCCTTCACGCCGATCGGCACGCCGTGCAGCGGGCCGAGGGCGGCGCCGGCGCGTTGCGCCCGATCGGCGCGCTCGGCCTCGCTCCGGGCGTAGTCGGCATCCAGGAAGGCCCAGGCGCGGACCACATGGTCCCGCGCGGCGATGCGCTCCAGGCAGGCTGCCACCAGGTCGCCCGCGCTGAGCCGCCCGGCGCGGATCGCCGCCGCCGCTTCGGCGAGCCCGAGGGTGCACGGATCGGAGAGTTCGCCCATCATGGTTCCTTCAGCCGGCCGACCACTGCGGCGATCCGGGCGCGGCCCCGACCACGCCCGGACACCGGCATCGCCGTGGATTGGGACAAGTCGCATCAGAACCCGCCGGTGGTCGCGGCGGTTCCGGCGGCGGGGGTCGTCACCGTGTTGTTGTTGCCGGGCTCCCACTGGATGCCGAGGTTCGGATCGGCTTCCTCCCGCTTGATGCACTTCCACTCGACGGACGTGTTCGCCGGCAGCGGGATGGTGCCGGTCCACGTCGGGTAGGACGTGGGGTTCAGCTTGATGCCGCCGGCCGGCGCCCAGTTGCCGATGATCGGCGAATCGCCGACGACGTAGACGCTCTGCCCCCAGTAGGTGGTGGCGTTGGCGCAGGTGAAGTCCACGTTGACGGTGGGCACCGCCCCCACCTTGGCGCCCACATGGATCGCCGCGGCGGTGCGCGGCGGCACCTGAAAGCGGGCGCGGCGGATGCCGTCCACGGTGATCGTCGGGCCGCTGCACAGGCCGTTGGCGAAGTCGCCGGCGATGACGTTGCAATAGGTGCCGGGCTCCATGCCCGTGTACAGCGTCTGGTCGATCGCGACCTGTTCGTTGTTGATGACGACGAAGCCGAGGTCGCCGCGGCTGAAGGCGATGGCATTGGCGCCGTTGTCCCAGCGGTTGTCGGTCGTCCATGCGGGCCGCGTGTGGTTGCGGAACGCCACCATGTTGGCGATCGGCCGCCAGCGGTGCTCGCAGATCCAGCGGTGCCCGCCGCTGCCGGTGGGGGTGCCGTCGCACTGCGGCGTCGTGCCCGCGTACACCGGACCGGCCGGCGGTCCCCAGTCGTTGCCGGTGCCGGACGGGAACCAGTAGCTCGACATCACCTTGGGGTAGCCGTAGGGCCACGCGAGCAGGAACACGTGCACCAGATCGTTCAGCGGGCCGTCGCGGAAGGTGACCACGTCATTCGGATGGTGCCGCTGTTCGTCGTGATTGTCGGTGAACACCACCGCCTGGTCACTGGGCAGAAAGGTCCAGACGGCGGGGTCGAAGCCGAAGAACGACGCCAGCGTCTCGCCGCCCTTGAACTTGGCCTTGACGGCGCGGGCGAAGCGAAACTCGGTGACCAGACCGCCCGCCACGTACCACTCGGGCCGCACCGCCTCGTTCGGGTCGATGAAGATCACCTCCTGGAAGATGTCCAGTTCGGCGCGCCGGTTCACCCGGTTGAGGATCGCCTGCAACTCGGCCGGGTCCATATGCTTGGCCGCGTCGATGCGGAAGCCGTCGACGCGCAGATTGTCGGCGAGATCGTTCAGGTAGTCGGCGATCATCTGCTGCACGTCGGCGCGGCTGGTGTCCAGGTCAGGCAGGCTGACCAGCTCGCACCGTTGCACGTTGGTCTGGCTGTTCTGATAGTCCGACGGCTGAATGACGCAGTCGGGGTGGTAGTGCTGGGCGGCGTAACCGGGGTTTGGGTGGTTTTTCCGGCTGTAGGCCGTGCCGGCGACGCCGGTGCCGCTCTCGCGGTCGGCGGTGTGGTTGATCACCGCGTCGACGTAGATCTTCACGCCGGCGGCGTGGCACTGGGTCACCATGTTCTGGAACGCCGCGCGGTCGCCGCTGCGGCTCTCGACCAGGTAGCTGACCGGCTGGTAG
The DNA here is from genome assembly GCA_964495295.1 of uncultured Rhodospirillaceae bacterium. Taxonomy (GTDB): domain Bacteria; phylum Pseudomonadota; class Alphaproteobacteria; order Rhodospirillales; family Defluviicoccaceae; genus CAZBWP01. Next base: position 5,128 of record CAZBWP010000046.1, read on the forward strand.
CGGGTCCACCATTCGGGCCCCTGAACGTGTTCGTTCGGCGGCGAGACCTGCACCGCGGCATAACCCTTCTCGCCGAGGTACGCACATTCCCTGGCAATGTCGTCCCAGCGCCATTCGAACAGGTGGACGAAGGCGGTGCGTTGCGGTGCCGCCTGCGCCCGCGCCGGTGCCAGCACCCCCGAGGCCAGCAGCGAGAGCAGTGCCAGCACAAAAGCCAGCAGCACCGCCGTAACCAGCGATCGACGGGAGCAAGTCATCATCGTTTCCCTCCATGCGGGCGCGAGCCAAGCGTGCCACGTGGGTTCCGGCATTCGCCCGCGGCCTGATCGAAGCGTGTAAGCCACCCCGCGTTCTGCGAAGCATGGACATGATAGCGGCGACCAACGCCGGCGACTGTGACCCGCGTGACAGATGGATCACGCGGGAAGCCGGTCGCGTCACTGAGCGGTGGCAAATCGGCGCCGGACGTGGCACCGTGTGCGGGTGCGAAGCCGCGGCGACCGCCGCGGCAGTCGGACGGAAGCCGCGGCGACCGCCGCGGCAGTCGGACGGAAGCCGCGGCGACCGCCGCGGCACCGGGACCACCGCGCGTTCGGGGGATGCCATGGAGAAAGTCACCAGAGAAGCCGTTCTCCGCTACCATTCGGAGGGCCGCAAGGGCAAGATCGAGGTCGTTCCCTCGAAGCCGAGCCTCACCCAGTACGATCTCAGCCTCGCCTATTCGCCGGGCGTCGCCATCGCAGTCGAGGAAATCGCCAGCGATCCGGAGGCCGCCTACGAGCTGACCACCAAGGGCAACCTGGTCGGCGTCATCAGCAACGGCACCGCCATTCTCGGGCTCGGCGACCGCGGGCCTTTGGCCAGCAAGCCGGTGATGGAGGGCAAGGGGCTGCTGTTCAAGCGCTTCGCCGATATCGACGTGTTCGACATCGAGATCGACGCGACGGAGCCCGAGGACGTCATCAACATCGTCCGCGCGCTCGCCCCCACCTTCGGCGGCATCAATCTCGAGGACATCAAGGCGCCCGAGTGCTTCGAGATCGAGGAGAAGCTGCGCGAACTGCTGGACATTCCGGTGTTCCACGACGACCAGCACGGCACGGCGATCATCGTCGTCGCCGGCCTGCTCAACGCGCTCAAGCTGACCGACCGCCGCATCCACGACATCCGGGTGGTGTTCAGCGGCGCCGGCGCCGCCGGCATCGGCTGCGCCGAGCTCCTGGTGCGCGCCGGCGTGCCGCGCGGCCACATCACCCTCTGCGACAAGCTGGGCGTCGTCTACAAGGGCCGCGTCGAGGGCATGAACCCCTACATGGAGCGCTTCGCCCAGGAGACCGACGCGCGCACCCTCGCCGAGGCGCTGCCCGGCGCCGACGTGTTCATCGGCGTCTCCGTCGGCGGCGTGCTCACCCAGGAGATGGTGAAGACCATGGCCCCGCGGCCGATCATCTTCGCCATGGCCAATCCGGATCCGGAAATCACCTACGAGGACGCCAAGGCCGCCTCGCCCGATGCCATCATCGCCACCGGCCGCAGCGACTATCCCAACCAGGTCAACAACGTCCTCTGTTTCCCCTTCGTCTTCCGCGGCGCCCTGGACGTGCGGGCCAGGCAGATCACCGACGGCATGAAGCTGGCGGCGGCCCGGGCACTGGCGGCGCTGTCGCACGTCGACGTGCCCGACTCGGTGCTCAAGGCCTACAACACGGAGAGCCTGCTGTTCGGCCCCGACTACATCATCCCCAAGCCGGTCGACCCGCGGGTGCTGCTGTGGGTGGCGCCGGCCGTCGCCCAGGCGGCGATGGCCGAGGGCGTCGCCCGCGTCTCCGTCGATGCCACCACCTATCGCGAGCGGCTGGAGAGCCGCCTCGGCAAGGACTGGGCGCTGATGCGCACCATCTTCAACAAGGCCCGCACCGCGCCCAAGCGCATCGTCTTCGCCGAGGGCGAGGAGGCGAAGATCATCCGCGCCGCCGCCGAGATCGAGGCGCAGGGCATCGGCCAGCCGATCCTGCTCGGCGAGGCGGCGATCATCCAGAAAACGATCGCCGACCTCGGCCTCGAGTACGAGCCGACGGTGATCAATCCGCGGGAGTCGGCCCGCTGCGAAATGTATGCGCGGGTGCTGTTCAAGCACCGCCAACGCAAGGGCATCACGCTCCCCGAGGCGCGCGAGTTTGCCCGGCGCAACAACTACTTCGGCCTGTTGATGGTGCAGAGCGGCGATGCCGATGCCTTCATCTCGGGACTGACCACCAACTACGTCGAGGCGCTGGAGCCGGCGTTCCAGGTGATCGGCACCCGCCCCGACGTGCGCCGTGCCGCCGCCCTGTTCATCATGATCATCAAGGACCGGGTCTCGTTCTTCGCCGACTGCGCCGTCAACATCGAGCCGTCGGCGGAGGATCTCGCCGACATCGCCGAAATGTCGGCGGAGGTGGCAACCAACTTCGACGTCGGCACGCGCATCGCCATGCTGTCCTTCTCCAACTTCGGCAGTGTCGACCATCCGGGGCCGAAGACCGTGGCCCAGGCCGTCGAGATCCTGAAGAAGCGCCAGCCGCACCTGCTGATCGACGGCGAGATGGCCGCCGACACCGCGGTGATGCCGGACATGATCGACCAGTTCTATTCGTTCAGCCGGGTGCGCGAGGCCAACGTGCTGATCTTCCCCGACCTGAACAGCGCCAACACGTCCTACAAGCTGATGCAGCGGCTCGGCGGCGCCGAGGCCATCGGCCCGGTGCTGATGGGCATGAACAAGGTCGTCCACATCCTGCTGCCCAGCCACGACGTCCGCGACATCGTCAACATGGCCGCCATCGCCGTCGTCGACGCCCAGATGCGCGCGCTGGCGTAACCGGCCGACGCGGCCTGCACGCCCCCGGGGGACACCGTGCTGCGAGACGCCGAGATCCTGGACGACGGCCGGGCGGTTGCGCTGACCTTCACGGGCGGCGAGCGACTGCGGTTCCACGCCATCTGGCTGCGCGACAACGCCTCCGACGAAGCGACCCGGGCGCCGGGCAACGGGCAGCGGCTGATCACCCTGGGCGACATCCCGCCGGACACCGTCATCACCGCGGCCACGGCCGTCGGCCGCCACCTCCACCTGACGTTCCAGCCCGAAGGCCGGACCATCGCCTATGACGCGGCATGGCTCCGCGCCCACGCCTACGACCGCGAGCCGCCTCGTGCCGCCGGCTGGACCGCGGCCGAGATCACCACCTGGGATGCCCGGCACGGCGCGGATCTCCCCATGGCCGACTTCGCCGCGCTCTGCCGGGGCCGCAGCGCCCTCGGCGACTGGCTCCGGGGCGTCCGCCGCTCCGGCTTCGGCCGGCTCAGCGGCATTCCCCGGGAGAGCGGAGCGGTCCTCGGCGTGGCGGCGCTGTTCGGCTTCGTGCGGGAGACCAACTACGGCCGCCATTTCGACGTCCGCGCCGAGCTTAACCCCAGCAATCTCGCCTACACCGGACGCGGGCTGCAGGCCCATACGGACAATCCCTACCGCGATCCCGTACCGACGCTGCAACTCCTCCACTGTTTGGAGACCACCGCCGATGGCGGCGACAGCATGGTCGTCGACGGCTTCCGCGCGGCGCAGCGGCTCCGCGACGAGAGTCCGCACGGCTTCGCTCTGCTCGCCCGTTACTGCGCCCGCTTCGACTACGCCGGCAGCCCCGACGTCCGGCTGTCGGCCAGGCGGCCGATCATCGAGCTTCTGCCCGACGGCGAACTAATCTGCGTGCGCTTCAACAACCGCTCGACCGCGCCGATCATCGACGTTCCCTACGCCGACATGGACGCCTATTACGCCGCCTATCGCCGCCTGGGCGAGATCGTCGACGATCCGGCCATGGCGGTGACGTTCAGGCTGACCCCCGGCGACGGCTTCATGGTCGACAACACCCGCGTCCTGCACGGCCGCACCGCCTTCTCCGGCGCCGGCGCCCGGTGGCTTCAGGGCTGCTATGCGGACAAGGACGGCCTGCTGTCGACGCTGGCAGTGCTCGACGCCAACCCGAGGGAGGCCCCGGCATGAGCGCTCCGACTCCCGACACCCCGACGCGCGAGACCATCATCGCCATCATCGAGGACATCTTCCTCAGGCGCGGCGCCCGCGAATACCTGGGCGAACCGGTGACCATCGCCGAGCACATGCTGCAGGCGGCGCACCTGGCCGAGCAACAGGGCGAGCACCAGGGCGAGCACTGGGTCAAGCAACATGGCGAGGACGAGGCCATCGTCGTCGCGGCGCTCCTGCACGACATCGGCCATTTCGTCGGGGCGTCCGGCGGCTTCTCCATGGACGACGTCGAAGACCGGCACCACGAGGCGGCCGGGGCGGCGTTGCTGGAGCCCTTCTTTCCGCCCATCGTCACCGCCTGCGTGCGCCGGCACGTGGCCGCCAAGCGCTACCTGTGCGCCACCGAGCCCGGCTACCGGGCGACGCTCTCGGCCGCGTCCGTCCACTCCCTGAAACTGCAGGGCGGGCCGATGACCGCGGGCGAGGTCGCCGCGTTCGATGCGCTCCCGCACCGCCAGGCCATCGTCACGGTGCGCCGTCTCGACGACGCCGCCAAGCTCCCCGGCCGGCCGACGCCGCCCTTCGCCCACTACCTCCCCCTGCTGCACCGCGCCCTCGCCGCCCAACCAGGGCAAGCGCCCGGCGCCTGAAGGCGGCACGGCCAAGCCGGTCTCGGGCCTCGCGCGCCCGAGGTGGCCGGTCGCCGGCGCCGAGCCCCTGGCGCCGGTGCGCCTCCGTGCGTATGTTAATGCCCGGTTGGCGGGAAGTGTCCGCGGCGGTCGGTGCCGTCGGCGGCTCGTCCGTGCCGCAGCCCCCTCCTTGCCGTCCCTTGAGGTCTTCCCATGCCCATCGAAATCGCTTCGCCGCTGGCGCCGGCGCCGGTGCCGTTATCGGTACCGGTACCGTTATCGGCACCGGCACCGGCCGAGCGAAGCGCGGCGCTGCTGTTCCTCCGGGAGTGGCTGGCGGCGCCGCTAAGGGTCGCCGCGGTGGCGCCATCGGGCCGGCGGCTGGCGGCGGTGATCACGTCCGAGCTGGATGCCGACAGGGCGCCGGTGATCGAACTCGGACCCGGGACCGGCGTGTTCACCCGGGCCCTGATTGCCCGCGGCATCCCGGAGGAGCGGCTGGCGCTGGTCGAGGCGAGCGCCGGCTTCGCCACCCGCCTGAGCGAGGCCTTTCCGCGGGCAGCCGTGTACTGCATGGACGCGGCGCGCCTGCGCTCCGTCATGCCGTTCGGTCCCGGGGCCGCCGGCGCCGTGGTCAGCGGCCTGCCGCTGCCGTCGCTGTCGCCGCGCACCGTCTACGGCGTGCTTTCGGGCGCGCTGCGCAACCTCCGCCCGGGCGGGGCGGTCTACCAGTTCACCTACGGCTGGCGCTGTCCGGTGCCGCCCAGCATCCTCGACCGGCTCGGCCTGCGCGCCGAGGCGATCGGCCACGTCGTCGCCAACCTGCCGCCGGCGGCGGTCTATCGGCTGACGCTGCAAACGTGACGCTGCACCGCCTGCGCCTAGGCCGCGCCGACGATGCGCGCGCCGCCGGCGACGGCGATCAGCAGAAAGCCGCACACCAGGAGCGCGCAGCCCCAGGCGATGCAGCGCAGGTGATAGCGATAGCCGCCCTGCATGTCCTTCAGCAGGTCCCAGCGGAAACTGTCCTCGATGTCCTGGCCGCCCGGCATGCGGCCGATCCGCCCGAGCTTGTCGGAGAGTTCCTTCGACCCCAGGTCGCGGATCGCCGGCAGGGCGAGGACCACCGAGCCGGCGATGCCGAGCAGGCCGCCGATCACCTCCACCCAGGGCAGGATGGCCATCACGGGCGAGCCATCACGGGCGGGCCGGCTCGCTGCCGCCGGCCGTCGCCCAATCGGCGAGCACCGACCGCCTCGGCCCGAGGAAGGCGATGCGGCAGTCGAGGGCCCGGGCCACCGACCAGAGCTTGCGATAGGAGGGACCGTCCCGCCCCTCGCCGCGCTCCAGGCGGCTGATCGCCGACTGCTTCAGGCCCGATCGCGCCGCCAGTTCATCCTGGCTCATGCGCCGCGTCCGGCGCGCGCGGCGCACCAGATCGCCGGCCTCGACGGCAAGGCTGGAGAACGGCGACGCGGTGGCCAGGTCGGGCCGCTCCCGCTCCAGGTCGGCGAGGAAGCGGGCGACGGTCCAGCCCGCGGGCAGCGCCTCCGCGCTCTCGATGACCATGTCGGGCACGCCGATGAAGACGATGCGGACGCCGAGCGCGTCGGCGACGGCGCGGAGCTTGCGATAGGACGGCCCGTCCCGCCCCTCGCCGCGCTCCAGGCGGCTGATCGCCGACTGCTTCAGGCCCGATCGCGCCGCCAGCTCGTCCTGGCGCAGGCCGCGCGCCCGGCGCGCCTCGCGCACCAGATCGCCGGCCTCGACGGCGGCCGACGAGAACGGCGCCGCCCGGGCGAGGTCCGGCGCCTCGCGCTCCAGCATTTCGAGAAACGCCGCCGTGCCCGACCGCTCGCCATCACCCCACGTCTGCGCACGGGCGCCGCCGAAGACGACGATGTCGCCACCGTGCAGCGTCGTCGACCGGAGCTCATGCGCCATCTCGTGCGCCTGATCCAAACGGTACGGCCCGGTCATGTGGATACCTCCTGGTCACAGCATGGTTGCGGCGAAGCGGGCGTTGATCAGGCGCTCCACGTCATCGTCGCGGGGATTGTCCAGCCTGGCGAAGACGCCGAGCACATCGACGAACCGCAGATCGCGAATCGCCCCTTCGAAAAACACAAAGCCCGGATCGTGCACCGCCGAGAAGATGTTCAGGGTCCCGCGATGCAGGTAGATGGTGCCACCGTCCCATATGCTCCACTCTTCCTGTTGCGACAGCCAGCGTTCGAAATCCTTGTCGTCCGTCTCGGGATCGCGAACGAAATTGACAAAAACGTCCATCACCTGTTTCACCGGCAGGGACTTTTTGGCTCCGTCCAGATCACCCGGCACGCTGCCCAGCGGCCGGATGTCGCGTCCCGGGGCGATGCCCTCCCACGGGAAGAACCGAACGACGATGCGTGTCACCGATCACCCCTCCAATATAACGAATTTGTAATAACGCCGCAAGCGCTGCCACGGCCGTTCCGAAGCTCGCCTGCGCTTGCGACGTGGCCGTGCCGCTTGCTCTCGGCGGCCGCGCCGGTATCTGCCCGCGAGGGAACCATGCAGCAGCGCCATTCCCATCCCGGCACCCCGTCGGGGGCCCTCGGGGAGGCTACCACGGACGGCGCGAAGGGCGACATATTCCTACAAAAGGCTACAAAATCCTACATTCTCACGCGTGAAACGGAACGAATACAGTCATTTCAATAGCTTAGCCAGAATTTGCCGCTCCGCACCCCGCAAATCCTGGCAACATTTGGCATACATCGTCGTTTCCGGCGGCTTCCAGCCGCCCTCACGTCGCCGGCGGCGTCACCCTGCCCTCAGGTCGCCGGCGGCTCTTCGCGAAAGCCGGCGGCCTTGCGCCTGAGGATCGGATCGCCCCAGGCCGGCGCGGGCGGCGGTTCGGCGGGGCCGCCGGGCCATTGCGGGCGGCGGGCGAAGCGGCCGCGGCTGAGCACCCGGTCGTACATGACGATCGCGCCGGCGAGGCCGACGTTGACGGAGAAGCGCGTCGGGATGCGCACCACGTGCGCGCACCTGGCCGCCAGCCCGGCGGACAACGCGCCCCGTTCGGGCCCGAACACGTAGGCGGCGCAGCGTGGATGGTGGAAGCTCGGCAGGTCGATGGCGTCGTCGGTGATCTCGACGCCGACCAGCGCGCAGCCGTCGGGCAGCAGCAGCGCCGCCAGGTCGGGAAACGCATAGAACGGGATCTGGGCGTCGGCGCCCGAGGTGTCCGTTCGCCGGCCCTGCCGCCGCGGGTATTCGGCGGCGATGGTGAACATGAAGCTGGCGCCGAAGGCGTTCGCCGTGCGGAACAGGGCGCCGGCGTTCATCGCCTTGGTCACCCCCTCCATGCCGATGCCGAAATAGCCGCGCATGCCGTCCCGTCCGCTCCCCCTGCGATTGACCCGCCTCTCCGTGCCTGAGACAACGGGCTTGACCACAACCAACCCCGGCCAACGTCACCCCCGACTAACGTCACCAAGGAACCATCGCCATGCGCGCCGTCGTCTGCAA
>CAZBWP010000047.1:0-13251 GCA_964495295.1 uncultured Rhodospirillaceae bacterium
CACCATCTGCGCTCACACGCAGCAAGATGTGGGGGCGCGCCGGCGGTGGCGCGAGGCGGTTATTGCTCGGCGAGGGAGTCGATCAGCCCGACGATGGCGAACAGGGCATCGCGCTTGTTCGCCGGCGCCTGGTGGGCAAGATCCTTGAGATCCGCCGCAAGGTAGCGCAGCGCGGCCTCGAAAATGCCATCCGCCTGACTGACACCTGCGTCGGGCGGTGGCGCCAGGCAGGTGCCGGAGGGGGGAGCGTCGATTGCCACCGCAGCGTCAATGGGTCCCGCAGCATCGGCAGGGCTCAGCATCGTTCGGTTGGACATGTCTTGTCGCCTTCCTTCCTTCTTGGGGGGTTCCGCGCCGCGCGCTGCCGGGCAAGGCTTGGAAACCAAACGACTTCGCGCCGTTTCCTGGCGTCGCGCAAACGATACCCGTATGGGTTACTTTGGCAAGAGGTGATCGCGTGGGAATCGGCGCGCACGCCCGTTTTAGCGCCAGGGCGTGATAAATTGGTAAAGGCGCGGGCAAGAATGCCACACCGGCTGGACCGGTCGGGCGGATCGCGGGGCTGCGACCGTGGCGGAGGCGGCCCGACTCAGCCGCCGGTCGAGCTTCAGCCGCCGGTCATGCTCATGTGGCGAACCACCGCCGGTCGATTGACCGTGCGGTCGATGATGAAGTCGTGGCCCTTCGGCTTCCGCGCGATGGCGGCGTCGATGGCGGCGAGCAGCGGGATATCCGAGGTGCTGGCCCGCATCGGCGTGCGCAGATCGGCGGCGTCTTCCTGTCCAAGGCACATGAACAGCGTGCCGGTGCAGGTGACGCGGACGCGGTTGCAGCTTTCGCAGAAATTGTGGGACATCGGCGTGATGAAGCCGATGCGCCGGCCGGTCTCGGCAACCTGCACGTAACGCGCCGGCCCACCCGTCCGATAGGTGGTGTCGACCAGGGTCCAGCGCTCTTCGAGATGCCGACGCACGGCGGCGAGCGAGAGATACTGGTCGACGCGGCTGACGGTCACCTCGCCGAGCGGCATGGTCTCGATGAAACAAAGATCGTAGCCGCGGTCACCACAGAATCGGACGAGGTCATCGAGTTCGTCGTCGTTGATTCCCCGCAGCGCTACCGCGTTGATCTTCACGGCCAGACCCGCACGATCGGCGGCGGCGAGTCCCTCCAGCACGGCCTCGAGTCGGCCCCGCCGGGTGATCCGCAGAAACCGGTCGGGGCGCAGGGAGTCGAGGGAGACATTGATGCGCCGCACGCCGCAGTCCTTCAACTCATCCGCGTAGCGGGCCAGTTGGCTGCCGTTGGTGGTCAGCGTAAGCTCGTCGAGGTCGCCGCTTGTCAGGTGACGGCCGAGGGCGCGGGCCAGGGACATAATGTTGCGGCGGACCAGGGGCTCGCCGCCGGTGAGCCTGAGCTTGCGCACGCCACGGCGGATGAAGGCGCTGCACAGCCGGTCCAACTCTTCCAGCGACAGCACCTGCGCCTTCGGCAGGAAGGTCATGTCTTCCGCCATGCAGTATTGACAGCGGAAGTCGCAGCGGTCGGTGACCGAGACACGCAGGTACGTGATGCGGCGGCCGAAGGGATCGATCATGGACGCGGACAACCCTCCCGGGCATTTTTTCGATCTTGCGAACCGCGTTCCCGCGATTCGACTTCCTCTATGAACCAAGCGTACACGATGCCGCGGGCGGTGTCGTCCATACTTTTGGTGAGGGTTCGCCCGCGCCCCGCCGCGCCGCCGCCCGCGTGCGCACTTGATGACCTGCATGGGCGGTCGTAAGGTCGCGCTTCTGGGCGCCATCTCTTGGGAAGGAGCAGTAAACATGCGCATCAAATGCGCCGCGGCCGTGGTTGTGTTTTCGGTCGTGGCCGCCGTCGCCGCCGCCGACACGTTGTCCACCGTCCGGCAGACCGGGCAATTCACCGTCGGCTTCCGCGAGGACGCGCGGCCATTCTCCTATCGTGATGCCGATGGCGAGCCGGCGGGCTACAGCGTCGACCTGTGTCGCGCTATCGCCGAGGGGGTGCGCGCCGCCACCGGGCGGACCGACATGAAGATCGAGTTCGTGCCGGTGCCGGTCGGCGAGCGCCTGCAGATGGTGAAATCCGGCGCCGTCGACATCGAGTGCGGCTCGACCACCCACACGCTGGACCGACAGCGGGAGGTTTCCTTCACGCTGTCGACCTTTGTCACCGGCGCGGAGATGGCGCTCAAGTCCGACTCGCCAATCGCCGAGTTCAAGGATCTCGCGGGCCGGACCGTCGGGGTTTTGCAGGGGACGACCACCGAGACGGGGCTGCGCGACACCCTGAAACGCGAAGGCATCGAGGCCACCGTGCGGACCGTCAGCGAGCACACGGAAGGCCTGGGCTTGCTGCGCGACGGGACCATCGATGCCTATTTCGCCGATCGCATCCTGCTGTTCGGCTTGCTGCGGCAGGCGGAAGACCGCGACGCCTTCAAGCTCTCCGGCCAGTTCTATTCCTACGAGCCCTACGCGATCATGCTCCGGCGTGGCGACGACGACATGAAGCTGGTCGCCGATGCCGCCCTGGCGGAGATCTACCGGTCGGGGGAGGTCTGGAACATCTACGCGCGGCATTTCCCGGAAGCACAGCCGAGTGAACTGTTGATCGCGCTCTACATCCTGCAGGGAATTCCGGTTCGCTGATTGAGCTGGCTTGCCGTCTGGAAACTGCCCGCGGCGGGCGGCGGACGACACAGCGCCGCATCGCTCGGCGCGCTTGGCCCGCGATCGGTCTCGCTGGCATCCTGGTCACCGCGGCGTCGCTGTCGATGGCGCCGATCGCGGCGGGCGAGGAGCCAGCGGATCCGTTCCTGACCGATGATGCCGACGACGTACCCGCGACGAACGGCGTCACATACCAAGTGCAACTCGCGGGCGTTGAGGATGGCAACCTGCGCGACATCATGGAGCGCAGCCTCAATCTCAAGACCCTGATCGACCGGCCGCCGGCGACGCTGGCCGGGCTGCTGCGCCGGATCGAGGGCGACGAGGAACGGTTGCTCACCGTCCTCCGGTCGGAAGGCTTCTGGGATGGAGCCGTGCGGTCGGCCTTCAATGATGCGACCGAGCCACCGACGGTCACGCTGACGGTGGAGGCGGGCGAGCGATACACGCTCGGGAGCTTTTCCGTGCGGTTCGTCGAGGATCGGCCGCCGCCGGAGACGCCTGATCCCGCCTCGCTCGGCTTCGTTGCCGGCGCGCCGGCGCGCGGCCAGGATATCGTCGACATCGGCAGACGCCTGCTCGAGCATCTGCAGAACACGGCGCGGCCATTGGCGCAGCAGGTCGACCGCGTGATTACCGTCGACCATCGCGACCGAACGGTGAACGTCACCTGGGTCATGGATCCCGGACTGTTCGCGCGCTTCGGCGAGGTGTCCTTCGACGGCTTGCAGCGCACGCGGGAAGACTACGTGCGCCAGTGGATCACCTGGACCGAGGGCGAGCCCTTCGATCTCAGCGCGGTCGACGCGTTCACCCGCAATCTTCGCGGCACCGGCCTGTTCTCCAGCGTCATCCTGGACCTCGCCGACAGCGTCGACGCCAATGGCGAATTGGCGATGACCATCAACGTCACCGAGGCGAAACCGCGCACGGCCGGCGTCGGGGTCAGCTACTCCACGGACGGGGGCGCCGGTGGCCGGATCTTCTGGCGGCATCGCAACCTGTTCGGCCGGGATGAAGATCTGGAGCTGGAGCTGCGCGGCGATTTCCTGGAACAGGGCTTCACGGTGGATTTCATCCGCCCGAATTTCCGGGCGCTGGATCGGGAGCTGTTTGCCCGGGGCAACGTCACGAACAGCGACACCGATGCCTTCACCGGCATCGAAGCGACGACGACGATGGGCATCGCGTGGCGGCTCGCCCACAAGTGGCGCGCCAGTGTCGCCGGCTCGCTCGAGTTCAGCCAACTGGAAGACGTGACGGGAACCCAGAACTCCTATCTCTTCGGCCTGCCGGCGACGCTCAGCTACAGCGGTCACGATAGCGACCTGGACCCGACCAAGGGCGTGCGCTTCGACCTGGCCCTCACTCCCTATGGCGGTGCCTCGGATATCGGACTGACGTTCCTGAAATCGGAGGCAGACCTCGCCGCCTATCAGCCGCTCGACAGCGACCGCCGGTTCGTCCTCGCCGGCCGCGTGCGCGTCGGCTCCATGGTCGGTGAGCGGACCCTCGACATTCCGGCCAACAAGCGCTTCTACGCCGGCGGCGGCGGCTCGATCCGCGGCTATGGCTTCCAGCTGGTCGGCCCCTTGGACGCCGACAACGACCCCATCGGTGGCCGGTCGCTGTTCCTGGTCGCCGCCGAGGCGCGGCTGCGAGTGTGGGGCAACATCGCCGTCGTGCCGTTCATCAACGGCGGCAACGTCTACGAGAACCAGGTGCCCAACTTCGACGAACCGCTGCAGTGGGCGGCGGGGCTCGGTCTGCGCTATCATTCGGCGGCGGGGCCGCTGCGCTTCGACATCGGCTTCCCCATCAACCGGCGTTCGGGGATCGACGACGCGTTCCAGTTCTACATCAGCTTGGGGCAGGCTTTCTGAGATGCGCCGCACACTCCGCATTGCCGCCTGGTCGCTGCTCGGCTTGATCGTCGTCATCGCGGCGCTCGGCGTCGGCGCCATCGCCTACCTGCGGACGGAACCCGGCCGGGCGATGCTGGCCCAAGTGCTGAGCGACGTCGGCCGCGCCGCCGACGGCTCGGGCGTGACCATCGGCGGCGTCGGCGAGGGCCTGCCGTTCCGCCTCGCGGTCACCGATGTCGCCGTCGCCGATGCCGCGGGCACCTGGCTGACGGTCGACTCGGCGGTCGTGACCTGGCGGCCGGCGGCGCTCTTCGCCGGCAGGCTGCATGTCACCGACGCATCGGTCGCCGGCGTGCGGATGCTGCGCCAACCGGAGGCCGGGCCGGACACCGAACCGCCGGAGCCGGAGGACGACGCCGGCATCGAGATCCCATCGCTGCCGGTTGGCCTGCGCGTCGACAGTCTGCGCGTCGATCCCGTGGCCATCGACGCCGCCGTCGCCGGCGAGGCGGCGACGCTGCGGCTGGAGGGGCGCCTCGCCGCCGACGTCGGCGACGCCATCGTCACCGATCTGCGCCTGCTGCGGCTGGACGGAGCCGGTGGCGAGATCGTCGTCGATGCGACGCTGGATCCGGCGGCCGAGACCCTGCGGATGGCGGTGCGGATCGCCGAGCCGGAGGGCGGCATGATCCTGCGCCTCGCCGGTCTCAGCCCGTATCCCCCACTCAGCGTGACGATCACCGGCGACGGCCCGCTCGACGATTGGAGCGGCACCGTTGCCGCCGCGGCCAACGGCTTGTTCGACGTCACCGCCGATGTCGGCGTGGTGTCGCTCTCCGTGCTGCGCGTCTCCGGCACGGCGGATGTTGCCGGCCTGCTGGATGCGCCGCTGCTGTCGGTGGTCGGTGAGGCCGTGCGCTTCGACATGCAGGCCGCGGTCGGCTCGGATGTCATCACCGTCGAACGGCTGCTCGTCCGCGCGGCGGCGGTGGAATTGACGGCGGCGGGGCGCATCGAGGGGGAGACGATCGCCGCCGAGGCGACGCTCGCGGTGACCGACCCGGCCCGGCTCGACGGCCTCATCGCCCCGGCGGCGTTTGCCGGCGGCCGCGTGCACCTGGAGGCGGGGGGCACCGTGGCGGCGCCCCGGCTCACCCTCCGCGGCCGCCTCGATGCGCTGCAGGCACCCGGCATCAGCGTCGACGGTGTCGATCTGCTGCTGACGGCCCTGCCGACCTCGGCCGCCGTCGAGCGGATCGACATCGATCTCCGCATGGATGCCGCGGGCGTGCTGGTGGACGACCCGACGGCGGCGCCGCTGGTGGGCGACACCGCGGCGCTCGCGTTCAGCGGCAGCATCGACGTGCCGGGCGACGTCTCGGTCCTCGACCAGGTCAGCGTCGATCTGGCGTTCGCCCGCCTGCTCGGTCGCGCCCGCTACGGCTTCGGCGACGGCGCCCTCGAGGCGGCGATGGATCTGACCGTGGACGACCTCGCCGCGCTGGCGCCCCTCGCCGGCATGCCGCTGGGCGGGACGGCGCTGGTCAGCCTTGGCGTCACGGGCAACATGGAGACGTCGGCGCTGCAAGGCAGCGTTGCCGCGGCGCTGGCCGATGCCGTGACCGGCGATGCCCTGCTCGACGCCCTCCTGGGACCGGCGGTCGACCTGTCGGCCGGGTTCACCCTCGCCGGCGACGAGACTTTGACGATCAACGACATCGACTTCGAAGCGGCGCTGCTCAGCCTGCAGGGACAGGCGCGGTTGCACGATGGGTTGACGCAGGTGACCGCCGACCTTGCCGCCCAGGTCGCCGCGCTGACGCCGCTCTCCGACGCGTTGGGAACGCCGCTCGCCGGACGTCTCGCCGTCACCGCGACGGCGGCCGGGCCGGTGGCCGATCCGACGGTGCGGGTGGCCCTACGCGCGCCCGAGGTTGCGGTCGGCGAAACCCGGCTCAGCGAGATCACGGCCGAGCTTTCGGCCGCGACCGTGGTCTCCGCAGCTACCGGGGACTTGTCCGCCGCGGCAATCACACCCTACGGCCCGGCCTCGCTGGCGACGGCCTTTGCCGTGACCGACGGCGATCGCCTGCGGCTCAGCCGGATCGCCGCGCGGGCGGCGGGGCTTGGCATCGACGGCGACCTGGTGGTGCCGTTCGACGGAACGCCGATGGAGGGGACGCTGTCCGGGCGCCTCGGGCCGGAGGGGATCGCTATCGACGGACAGCGGCTGTCCGGCCGGGCGAACCTCGACGTCCAGCTCGGCGGCGATGCGCGGGTCGGCCAGACCGTTACCGTGGAGCTGACCGGCGACGAGCTGCGCCTGGCCGAAGGCGGCGCCGAGACCCTGGCAGTGCGGCGCCTGTCGGCACGTGGCGGCATCACCGATGCCTTGGGCACGCCGGGTCTCCGGCTCGACGCCCGTGGCGAAGGGATCGTCGTCGGCGGCGTGACCGTCGACACGCTCACCGCCGACGTCGGCGGCAATCTCGAATCGGCCCGCTTCGCCCTGACCGCGGCCGGGCCGGGAGAGCCGGCGTTCCAAATGGATGCCGCCGGCACCTTCGGAGTCCGCGACGGCACGACCCGCATCGACTTGGCGACCCTCGATGCGCGCGCCGGTGATCATCGGCTGGCGCTGCAACAGCCGGTGACGGTGACCCTGGCCGACGGGCGCACCCAGGTCGAGACGCTGACCCTCACCCTTGACGGCGGCACGCTCACCGCCACCGCCGATCTCGGCGGCGCCGAGCCGGTGGCGCGCGTCACGGCGCGGGGTCTGCCGCTCGGTCTGGCCGACCTGGCGGCGCCCGACCTGAATCTCGGCGGCACCCTGGACGCCGACATCGACCTGCGCCGCGACGGCCGGCAATTGGGCGGCACGATCTCCGTCCGGCTCACCGACGTGGTCCAGGACCGGGAGGCGATCGCCGCCATGCCGACCCTCAACGCCCGCGTCGACGGCACCTGGAGCGGCGGCATCGTCGATCTGCGTGCCACGGTCGGCGGCTTTGGCGACGATCTGCAGGCTTCGGCCCGGATCCCGGTCTCGGTGGACGCCGCCACGCTGGCCACGACCCTGGACGAGCGGGCGCCGATCACCGGGCAGGTCCGCTGGCAGGGCGAGATGGAGCCACTGATCGAGGCGCTGCCGCTGGCCGAGCACCGGGTGACCGGGCCGGGTCGCATCGCCCTGGATGTGGGCGGCACGCTCGGCCGGCCGACGCTGAGCGGCGAGGTGGCGTTGGAGAACGGCAGTTATGAGCATCTCACCTTCGGCACGCTGCTCCGCCCGCTCACCCTGCGGGCCGCGGCCACCGGCGGCGAGGCGCTCGACGTCACCCTCGACGGGCGCGACGGTGGCGATGGCACCCTCACCGCCCGCGGCCGCGTCGACCTCGACGGCGGCGACCTGACGCTGGAGGCGTCGTTCCGCCAAGCGGTCCTGGTGCGGCGCGACGACGTCACCGCCCAGGCGACCGGCGACATCAACGCCAACCTCGGCCCCGATGGCGGACGCATTGCCGGCAGGGTGGAGACCGACCGGGTCAACATCCAGCTCCTCGACACGCTGCCGCCGTCGGTCGTCAACCTCGATGTCATCGAGATCCGGACCGAGGCGGACGCGATTGCCGCAGCCGAGCGGCGCGACACGGTGCCGCCGCCGGCGTCCGCCATTGCGCTCGATCTTGAACTCAACATGCCGCGGCGCGTTTTTGTTCGCGGCCGGGGCCTCGAATCCGAGTGGAGTGGCAACCTGCGGGTCACCGGCACGACCGACCAGCCGATCATCGTCGGCTCGATCGATGTGGTGCGCGGCAGCTTCAGCTTCGCTGACAAGCCGTTCCGGCTGACACGCGGCCGCGTCGAATTCCTCGGCGGGCGGACCATCGATCCACGGATCGACATCGAAACCACCTACGTGGGGCGCGACGCCACGGCGGTGCTCGGCGTCTCCGGGCCGGTTTCCGACCTGGAGATCCGGATCAGTTCGCCCGACGGCCTGCCGGAGAGTGAAGTCCTGCCGCGTGCCCTGTTCAGCAAGAATGCCTCCCAACTGTCCCCCGGCGAGGCGCTGGAGTTGGCGCTCGCCATCGATGCGCTGCGCGGGGGCGGCAGCATTTCCGATAGCATCGTCGGGTCGTTCCGCGACGCGCTCGGCGTCGACACGCTGTCGTTCGACGCCGGCCTCTTCGGCGACGAAGGTCCGAGCGTGCGGATCGGCCGCTACGTCACCCCCGACATCTTCATCGAGACCCGGCAGGGCACCACCCCGGGCACCTCGACCTACCGTGCCGAATACCGGATCACACCCAGCATCTCGGCGGAGATGGAACTGGGGGATCCGAGCAGCGATACGGGCGGCTCGATCGGCCTGAAATGGCAGATGGACTACTGACCACCGGAACAGGGCGCCATGGTCTGCATCATCCGGAGCACGCCCTCGGCCACACCGCGCCCGTGGCTGGGTTTGATCGTGGTGACGTATGGCGGCGATGGCGAGCATCCGGCACTGCGCCCGTGGCACGGCCGACCGATGGTGGCATCGGCGATCGAGGCGGCGCGCGGCGAGGCGCCGGAGTGGGCAATGGCCGTAGAGGGGGACGCCGCTGCCTTCCACCGGTTCGGTCTGCCGCTGCTGATGGTTGAGCCGGGCAGGGGGCTCGCCGGCTGCATCCTCGCGGGTCTCGAGTGGACGGCAGCGCGCGCAGCGGAAACGGCGTGGTTGCTGTCGATCCGTGGCGACGTGCCTGAGGTGTCGCCCGGCGTGGCATCGCGCCTCGCCGCGGCGGTAGGCGGCGGGGCGGCCGACATGGCCTGCGTGCTCCGGCACGGCCGTCCGGATTTCGGCTGTGGACTCTACCCGGTCGGAGGTCGCCGGCGGCTGCGGCGGGCGCTCGCCCGTGATCCGGCCGGCGCACTCACCCTCTGGACGGCCGCGGCGCGCATCGCCGGGATCGAGGCCGATCGGCAGTCACGCGGCCGCCATCCTGCGCAGTGATCGCATATCACCCCCAAGCGCGGTGCATCCGCCTTAACATTTGAAAACGTGTTGAGATTCGGCCTGTCGGGCGGTTGCAATCGCGGCTCCGCGCTTGACTTTTTGAACACTAATGATTAGTATAATTCCTGCCGGTGGCCGCAGGCGGCACCGGCGCCGTCGGCGGTTTGCGCCGGCGGATGGACGCAACGGTGAGCGGGTTGGCCCTCTGGCAACCCGTTCCGGTTGGCACAGGAGATGGAACCATGTTGACCATTCGTGACCTGATTCCGTGGAGCCGCGGGCGCGATATCGTCCCCGAACGGCGTGGTTTCGAGCACCCGATCTTCGCTTTGCAGCGCGAAATGGACCGGATGTTCGATGAGGTGACGCGTGGTGTCGAGTGGCCGACGTTCGCAGCGTTGGGGCGCGGACGCACCTTCGTGTCGCCGCAGGTCGACGTGACCGAGGATGAGCACCGGATCCTGGTGACGGCCGAGTTGCCGGGCATGGATGAGAAGGACGTCGAAATCCTGCTCGGTGAGGACAGCATCACCATCAGCGGTGAGAAGAAGGCCGAGCACGAGGCGACCGAGCAGGGCGTTCGGACCATGGAGCGGAGCTACGGCGCGTTCCGGCGGACGTTGCCGATCGGCCTGCCGATTGTCGCCGAGAAGGTCGAGGCCAGCTTCAAGAACGGCGTGTTGACCGTTGTTCTGCCGAAGGACCCGAAGGCAGAGGCGAAGCTGCGGAAGATCCCGGTGAAGGGTGCGCCCGTCCTCGATAAGCCCGAGGAGGCAAAGAAGGCCGGGGAGGGAGCGAAGGAAGCTGCCTGAGCGCGCCACTCGCTGCGCGAAGGGGCCGGCATCCGCCGGCCCTTTTTTTGCCACGATCGCGCTCCACCATCAGTTCTTGTCTCGAGCCGGTATTTGCATCATTGTTTTAAGGTCAAATGCCGGCCATCGAGACGTCTCGAAGGTGAACGGCATCGATGTTCCCGCGATGCGTGTTCTTCAAGCATCAAGGGAATTTCTCGCAACGTCCTCTATTGAACATCCGGGAGAAAACGACATGCGTTTTTTGGCAGTACCCCTGACTCTGTCGCTGGCCCTCGCCGCCGGTACGGCGCTTTCCGCCGATTTCGGGACACCGGAAGAAGCGAAAGCCATGCTCGAACAAACCGTCGTGATGATGCAAGCCGACCAGGCTGGCACGATTGCGAAGATCAATGCCGGCGAGATCAAGGATCGGGATCTCTATCCGTACTGCGGCAATCCGGACGGAAGTTTCTCGGCGCATCCGAGTGAGTCCACGCGGGCGATGAGTCTGAAAGACCTCAAGGACAAGACCGACAAGGCCTTCGGTCAAGAGATCTATGATGTCGCCGCCGAGGGCGAGATCGCCGAGGTGTCCTACATGTGGCCGCGGCCGAACGAGACCGATCCGGTCGAGAAGGTTGTTTATGTCACGAAGATCGGCGACCAGACCTGCGCCGTCGGCTTCTACAAGTAGCCCCCATCGCAGCTCCGTATACCAGCTGAAACATCACTAAGTTCTGTTTGGGGGGGAAGGCCCCGTCCGTGTGGCGGGGCCTGATCCGTCCGTCAGGCGTCCACCGTCAGAACCACACCGGTCGCGTCGGCTGTCAGGGTGTAGCCGGCGGCGGCGAGGCCTTCCAGGGCCACGTCGACCCTCCCGGATGCGTTGGCCGCGCCGATCACCAGGTCGTCGCCGGCTGCCGTCGGGGCGAGAACGTCGGCGATGTCGAAGCCCGCGAAGCGCAGCGCATCGTTGCCCTGAAAGTCGACGATGCGATCGAAGCCGTCACCGGCGGCGACAATGAACAGATCCGCACCCCAGCTGCCGATCAACAGGTCATTGCCGGCGCCGCCGATGAGCAGATCATCGCCGGCGCCGCCGGCCAGCACGTCGTCGCCGGCGGTGCCGATGATGGTGTCGTTGCCGGCGCCGCCGTCGATGACGTCCAGGCCCTGGCCGTAGCCCTTGATGACGAAGATGTCATCGCCGGCGCCGCCGAACAGCGTATCGTTGCCCTCCTCGCCGTGGATCGTGTCGTTGCCGTCGCCGCCCCAGACGACGTCGTCGCCGGCCCTGGCGAAGACGAGATCGTTGCTCACGCCGCCGAACAGCGAGTCGGGGCTCGGGGTGCCGATGAGGAGGAGGCCGCCGAGAATGCCTTTGCCTGGATCGGTCGGCGGGTGTGGAACCGGTGGCGGATCGGCACCGGCGCCTCCGTCCCCGCCTCCGTCCCCGTCTGCGCCTCCGCCGAGGGTGCCGCCATCGCTGCCGCCGGGCAGGCGAGTGTTTGACCCGCTGCCCGGGCCCGTCGGCGCGGCAACAGGCCCAGAATCTTGCCCATTGGGCTGACTGGCGCCGCCGCCAACCACCACGAGCGGCCCGTCGTCAACGAACGACCCATCGCTGGCGAAGGCGTCGCCGCTCGCCACCGTCAGGCCGGTGAGGTCGATCACATCGCCGAGGCTGTCGTCGTTCGTCGTCTCGGCGCCGGCCGCGAGCCCGAGGCCGGAGAGCAGCAGTGCGTCGTCGCCGCAGGTGGACGCCAGCTGATCCAACCGGTCGAGCAAGTCATCCAGCAAACCGACCGGATCTGGCGAAGCACTGCGCCCCGATGCCGCGCCACCGGCGGCGAACACCTCCTCCAGCAGCGCCAAGTCGTGGCAGATCCAGGGCAGCGCCCAGCCAAGCGTGTCGGCTCCATCGGGCAGCACGCGCACGGTGACGGAGCCGTCGGCCGCCGTCAGCACGGCGATCGCCACGCCGGTGCCGTCGACGATCACGACAGACTGCGGCGTTTCCACCACCATTGCCGACGGCGCCAAGTGGCTGATGGCGCCACCCTCCACAAGCGCCGTCCCGGCGGAGAGGTTCAGGTGGATGGTCCCGTCCGGGAGCCGGGGATTGAAGGAAAACCCATCGATGGCGAGGCGGCTGGCCGGCCCCAGGGCGACCAGGCTGTCATCGATGAAGCGCAGGGCAACCACGCCGTCGGCGGCTGTTTCGAGTGCGTTGCCGACGAAGAGCGCGTCCCCGGGGGATGCGGTCTCGCGCGTGCCATCGGCGCGAACGATGGTGGCGGTGGCGCCCATGTGGGCGACCGTCCCCACCGGTGCGGCGGGGGGAACAAGGGGCTCACTCGGGGCGCTGCCGTCGGCAGGTGTGGCCAGGGCGCTCGGCGGACCAGCGTCAAAGGGCGTCATGGCGGATCGCTCCATGGGCCCTTCCCGGGATGGCGCCGTCAGCGGCGCGGACCGGGCCGAGGACCGTTCATCCCAGACAAGTAGATCCTTCTTATCAAAGTATTACCCAAACGGGTAGTTTTATTGTACATGGACACCGCGCTTGGGCCCCATTACGGGGCGCCCCACCACGTTCGCCGGGAGGGAGGAAACCGTGGCCGACGAGCTCAGGCTGGCTCAACTGCTCAGTTCGCGCCTCTGTCACGATCTGGCCGGGCCGGCGGGCGCGGTGGCCAACGGTCTCGAACTGCTGGGCGAAGCGGACGGTGACCAAGCTATCCGGGCGCTCCTGGCCGCGAGCAGCCTGCGGCTCGGCCGTTGCCTCGCGCTCCATCGCGCCGCCTTCGGGCTCTCGGTGGGGCGTCCGGAAATACCTGTGGCGGAGGCGCGAGCGCTCGCCTTCGATTATGTTGCGGGCAGCAAGGTCA
>CAZBWP010000048.1:0-11432 GCA_964495295.1 uncultured Rhodospirillaceae bacterium
GCGCCGATCGTCGTGCAGTCGATGACCAACACCGACACCGCCGACGTCCAGGCGACCGCCGCCCAGGTCGCCGCGCTGGCGCGCGCCGGCTCCGAGATGGTCCGCATCACCGTCGACCGCGAGGAGTCGGCGGCGGCGGTGCCGAAGATCCGCGACCGCCTCGCTGCCGCCGGCGTCGACGTGCCGCTGGTCGGCGATTTCCACTACAACGGTCACCGCCTGCTGGCCGACCATCCGGGCTGCGCCGAGGCGCTGGCCAAGTACCGGATCAACCCCGGCAACGTGGGCTTCCGGGACAAGCGCGACCGGCAGTTCGCGCAGATGATCGAGGTGGCGCTCCGCCATGATCGGCCGGTGCGCATCGGTGTCAACTGGGGCAGCCTCGACCAGGAACTGCTGGCCCGCCTGATGGACGACAATGCGGCGGCGGCGATGCCGCGCAGCGGTTCGGCCGTGCTCCGCGAGGCCCTGGTGCGCTCGGCGCTGGACAGCGCGGCGCGGGCCGAAGAACTCGGCCTCGGTCGCGACCGCATCATTCTGTCGTGCAAGGTGAGCGAGGTGCAGGCGCTGATCGCCGTCTATCGCGATCTGGCGGCGCGCAGCGACTACGCGCTCCATCTCGGGCTCACGGAGGCCGGCATGGGGGTGAAGGGCGTGGTCTCGTCGACCGCCGGCCTCGCGGTGCTGCTGCAGGAGGGCATCGGCGACACCATTCGCGTGTCGCTGACCCCGCAACCCGATGGCGATCGCACCGAGGAGGTGGTGGTCGCCCAGACCATCCTGCAGGTCATGGGGTTCCGGTCGTTCGTGCCTCTGGTCACGGCATGTCCGGGGTGCGGGCGGACCACCAGCACGGTGTTCCAGGAACTCGCCGACGATATCCAGACCTACCTGCGCGACCGCATGCCGGAGTGGCGCCGCGACTTCCAGGGGGTGGAAACCATGTCGGTCGCGGTGATGGGCTGCATCGTCAACGGTCCGGGCGAAAGCAAGTACGCCGACATCGGCATCAGTCTGCCCGGCACCGGCGAGGAGCCGGCCGCCCCGGTGTTCATCGATGGCCGCAAGGCGACGACGCTGCGTGGTCCGGGGATCGCGCGGGCGTTCCGCGAAATCATCGACGACTACGTCGCCACCCGCTTTCCGCGGCGGAGCGACGCGGCCGCGAGCAGCGAGTCAGCGGCGCCGGTCGCCTGAACGCCCAGACCCTCAACCGTTGGACCCCGAACGCCCAGGCCCCGAACGCCCAGTTGCTGAAAGCCCCGATCTTTTATGTCCCGTTCCCTGAAGCCCCGTCCATGAGTTCCCTCCAACCCGTCCGCGGCACCCGGGATCTTCTGCCGGACGACTGCCGGCGGCATCGCCACATCGAAGACGTGGCGGCGGCGCTCAGCCGGCGCTACGGCTATGGCGAGATCGCCACGCCGGTGTTCGAGTTCACCCAGGTGTTCGCCCGGTCCCTCGGCGACACGTCGGACATCGTCAGCAAGGAGATGTACACGTTCGAGGATCGCGGCGGTGCGAGCCTGACCCTCCGCCCCGAGAACACCGCCGGTGTCGTCCGCGCCTTCATCTCCAACGGTCTGGCGCAGCAGGCGCCGCTGAAGCTGTTCTACCGCGGCCCGATGTTCCGCTACGAGCGGCCGCAGAAGGGGCGGTTGCGGCAGTTCCACCAGATCGGCGTCGAGCTGCTCGGCGTCGCCGATCCGCTGGCCGACGTCGAGGTGATCGCGCTCGGCGCCCACATCCTGGCGGAGCTGGGGCTCGGCGACCGCGTGACGCTGGAGCTGAACAGTCTCGGCGACGCCGAGAGCCGCGCCCTCTATCGCGACCGTCTGGTCGCCTATCTCGCCGACTACCGGGACCGGCTCTCCGAAGACAGCCTCGCGCGGCTCGACCGCAATCCCATGCGGATCCTGGATTCCAAGGATGCGGGCGACCAGGCGGTGGTCGACGGCGCGCCGCTGATCGCTGACAGCCTGACCGATTCGGCGCGCGCGTTCCGCGATACGCTGGTCGACGGGCTGGAGCGGCTCGGCATCGCCTTCCAGCTGCAGCCGCGGCTGGTGCGCGGCCTCGACTACTACTGCCACACGGCGTTCGAGTTCACCACCGGCCTGCTCGGGGCACAGAACGCCGTCCTCGCCGGCGGCCGCTACGACGGCCTCGCCGAACAACTCGGCGGGCGGGCGACGCCGGGGATCGGCTGGGCCGCCGGCGTCGAGCGCCTGGCGCTGCTCATCGATGCCCCGCCGGCGCCGGCGTTGCCGGTGGCCGTGGCCCCGGTCGACGCGGCGCAACAGGCGGCGGCGCTGACCCTGGCGCAGCGGCTGCGCGTCGCCGGTTTCGCCGTCGATCTGGCGTTCTCGGGGGGGCTCGGCAAGCGCCTGAAACGCGCCGACAAGCTGGGCGCCCGCCTCGCCGTGATCGTCGGCGAAGACGAACTCGCCCGCGACGCGGTGCTGGTGCGCGACATGCGGACGGGCACCCAGGATGAGGTGGCGATCGGCTCCCTTGCCGAACGGCTCGCGTCCTACAGATAATGTCGGGATGGCATCCCATGGATCCGCCCCGCTGCGTCCCGTGGTCGTCGGCGCCAATCACCGCTCCAGCGCGCTCGCCATCCGCGACCGGCTGTTCGTCGCCGATGAGGACGTGCCGGCGCTGCTCGCGGCGTTGCGTGCGGCCGGCGTCGACCAGGCGCTGCTGCTCTCGACCTGCGACCGGGTCGAGGTGACCGCCGCGGTAGGCGACGCCGACCGCGCCGCATCGGCGATCAGCCATGTCCTGGCGGCGCATGCCCGGCTGTCCCCGGCAGAGCTCGTGGGCGAGCTTTACGTGCACCGGGACGCCCCGGCGGTGCGGCACCTGTTCGGCGTGGCGTCCTCCCTCGACAGCCAGGTCGTCGGCGAGCCGCACGTCCTCGGCCAGGTCAAGGAGGGCCACGCGGCCTCGGTGCGGGCCGGCATGGCCGGCGGCGAGCTCGAAGCGCTGCTGCAGGCCGCCTACGCCGTCGCCAAACGGGTGCGAACGGAGACCGGCATCGGTCGGCGGGCCGTCTCCATCGCCGCCGCCGCGGTGGAAACGGCGCACGACGTGCATGGCGATCTCGGTCGCTGCGCGCTGCTGCTGATCGGCGCCGGCGACATGGGCCAGATGGTTGTGGACGCGCTCGCAGCCGACGGCATCGGCCGGCTGACGGTGAGCCACCCGTCGGCGGCGCGGGCCGAGCGGATGGCGCGTGCCCTCGGCTGTCACGCAGCCCCGTTCGCCGATCTGGCCGCGGCCCTCGCCGCCGCCGACATCGTCGTCGCGGCGCTCGGCGCACGACGCTCCGCGGTCACCGGAGAGATGGTCCGGGCCGCCCTCAAGCGCCGGCGGAACCGACCGATCTTTCTCATCGACGCCGGCATTCCGGGTGACGTCGATCCGGCGGTCGAGAGGTTGGATGAAGCGTTCCGCTTCGGCCTCGATGACCTGGAGCGGGTGGCGCTGGCCGGACGGGCCCACCGCGAACAGGAGGCGGCGGCGGCGTGGCGCATCGTTGATGGGGCGCTCGCCGACTATCTCCGCGCGCGCCAGGAACGCGCGGCGGCGCCGGTGCTGGAGGCCCTGCACCGGCGGTTCGATGCCATCCGCCGCGGTGCCGTGGCGGACAGCGGCGGCGATGCCGACAAGGCGACGCGGCTGCTGGTCGGGCGGCTGCTGCACGGACCGGCGACGGTGCTGCGCGACCTTGCCGCCGGCGCCGGGGACAACGGTGTCGACCTGGCGGCCGTGGAGCGCGCCCTCGCCGAGGTGTTCGCGCTCAAGGCCGGTGATGACGGAGATGAAGACAGATGAGTCTGGATGAAAAGCTGGAACGGGTCGTCGAGCGCCACGCGCTGCTCGCCAGCATGCTGGCCGGGGCCGATGTCGCGGCGTCGGCGGCGTTCGCCCGGCTGTCCAAGGAGTACGCCGAACTGGGACCGGTGGTCGAGGCGATCCACGCGCTGCAGGCGACCGTCGCCGAATGTCGCGATCTGGAGGTGCTGAGCCGGGACGCCGATCCGCAGGTGGCAGACATGGCGAAGGCGGAACTGCCGGCGGTGCAGGAGCGTCTGCCCGCGCTGGAGCGCCAGGTGTGCCTGCTGTTGCTGCCGAAGGACCAGGCCGACACCCGCAACGCCATCCTCGAGGTGCGGGCCGGCACCGGCGGCGAGGAGGCGGCGCTGTTCGCGGCCGATCTGGTGCGCATGTACCAGCGCTTCGCGGAACGCAACCACTGGCAGACCGAGATCATGGAGATCAGCGAGACCGGCATCGGCGGCTGCAAGGAGGCGACGCTGGAGGTCCGCGGCCGCAACGTCTTCGCCAGGCTCAAGTTCGAGTCCGGTGTGCATCGGGTGCAGCGGGTGCCGGAGACCGAGGCGAGCGGGCGCATCCACACCTCGGCGGCGACCGTCGCGGTGCTGCCGGAGGCCGAGGAGGTGGACGTGCAGATCGACGAACGCGACCTCCGCATCGACGTCTTCCGCGCCAGTGGACCGGGCGGTCAGTCGGTGAATACCACCGACAGCGCCGTGCGCATCACCCACCTGCCAACGGGCATCGTCGTCTCCCAGCAGGACGAGAAGTCGCAGCACAAGAACCGCGCGAAGGCCCTGAAAATCCTGCGCGCCCGCCTGTTCGAGGCGGAGCGGAGCCGGGCCGCCGCCGAACGCGCGGCCACCCGCAAGGGCCAGATCGGCTCGGGCGACCGTTCCGAGCGGATCCGCACCTACAACTTCCCGCAGGGCCGCGTCACCGATCACCGGATCGGCCTGACGCTGTACAAGCTGGATCGTGTCATCGATGGCGAACTGGACGAACTGGTCGATGCGCTGACCGCCGAGGACGAGGCGAGCCGGCTGGCGGAGGCCGAATGAGCGAGGCCGGCACGCTGGGCGATGCCGTTGCCGCCGCGGCCCGGCGCCTGTCGGCGGCCGGCATCGGCAACGCGACACGGGAGGCGCGGCAGCTCGCCGCCGCCGCGGTGGGCCGGCCGGCGGCGAGCGTCTTCGCCCATCCCGAATGGCCGATCAGCGACGCCGACCTGGATCGGCTGCACCGGCTGACGGCGCGGCGCGTCGACCGCGAGCCCCTCGCCTACGTGCTCGGCGTCAAGGAGTTCTGGAGCCTGCCGCTTTCGGTGACGCCGGCGACGCTGACCCCGCGGCCGGAAACGGAAACCCTGGTCGAGGCGGCGCTGGCGCTGTCGCCCGCCGGCCGCCGGCCGGCACGCCTGCTCGACCTGGGGACGGGCAGCGGCTGCCTGCTGCTCGCCGTGCTCGGTGAACGGCCGGCGGCGTTCGGCGTCGGCGTCGACCGCTCCGCGGCGGCGGTCCGCGTCGCCCGCGCCAACGCGGTCGCGCTCGGTCTCGCGGACCGCGCCGCCTTCGTCGTCGGCGACTGGCTGACCCCGATCGGCGGCCGCTTCGATCTGGTGGTGGCCAATCCGCCTTATGTCGCCGACGCCGAGATCGACCGATTGGAGCCCGAGATCACGCGGCACGAGCCCCGGCTGGCGTTGGCCGGCGGGGCCGACGGGCTCGACGCCTATCGGGTGATTCTGCCGGAAATCTCTCGGATTTTAACCCGATCGGGGGTGGCCATCATCGAGGTTGGCGCCGGTCAGGCCAGCGCCGTCGCCGATCTTGCCCGGGCTGCCCGCCTGCAACTCGTTGAAACGCGATGCGATCTCGCCGGCATCGTGCGGTGCGTGGCGGTCGCTCGCTAAGTCGAAACAGTCGAAAAAAAAAGCTTGGAAACCAATCCTCTCCAGACTAGCTTACGAGGGCACGTCGGATTCGGCCCGGCAACGGCGACCGACGCACTGAAACAGCAACCAACCAAGAGTCCCATCGGCGGCCAGTCCATGACCGCTTTGCCCTGGTGGCCTGTGTTTGAGGCGCCAATGGTTGCGCGCGATGGGGACGCTGGCAGCTGGTGCCCAGGGGTGCTATGAAACACACGATGAATACAAGGCGGCCGCGGAATCGCGGAAACGGTAAGCGCAGTCCCGGGTCCCGGACGCAGACCTTTGAGAGTAACGGCCCCGAGGGAAAGATCCGCGGGACGGCGCAACAAGTTCTCGATCGATATTTGGCAATGGGTCGGGACGCATCGTCGGCCGGCGACATCATCGCCGCTGAAAGCTTCTTTCAGTACGCCGAGCACTACTACCGAGTCATGCACGGGGATGGGTTTGGTGGCACCCGTCCGCGACCGCCCGCTGGCGACGAGATGTCGGCCGACGGCGAGTCATCCGACGACGTCTCGAGCGAGGTCGAATCGGTCGGTTACTGACCGATCGGTTCAGAGCGACACATCAGCGCAGTATCGATCGAGCGTGACCCGCGTCGCCGCGAGCGACCCGTGGCGTGCGGGGCCGGTTCGTCGGGCGCCGCCTGCGCGCTCGGACACCCGCCCGGTGCGCGGACACCTTCGGCCGAGCCGGTCGAACGTGGCAGATAAGCACGAAAATCAGTGGGTTGGGTGCAGCGATCAGGCCCGTTTTGAAGGCGCCGCCGCCCTAAGCGCCCGCGGCCTTGATCAGCGCCTTGGCGACGCGCCGCGCCCGTCGCGCCGCCTTCGCGTCGCCCTCCACCTGCATCGCCACCGTGGCGCCGTCGACCAGCATCAACAGTTGGCCGGCGAGCTCGTCGGGATCGTCGGCGCCGGAGTCCGCCGCGAGGTCGTGAAGATAGGCCCGCATCGCCGCCTTGTGCTCGGCCGCCGCACGGTGGACAGGATCGTTCGCATCACCGTATTCGGCGGCGGCATTGATGAACGGGCACCCCTGGAAGCCGGGTGCGGCGAGCCACTCCTCGAGGGCGGCGAACACCGCGATCAGGCGCTTTTTCGGGGAGCGCGCCGCGCGCTCGACGGCCGCGCCGAACCACGCCCGGAAGCGCGCGTCGCGCAGCATCAGCGCCGCCACGATCAGCTCGTCCTTCGAGCGGAAGTGCTTGTAGAGGGTCATCTTGGCGACGCCCGCCTCCGCCAGGATGCGGTCGATGCCGGTGGCGTGGAAACCGTGGCGATAGAACAGGTCGAGCGCCGTCTCGACCAGCTCGTCCCGGCGGGACGCCCGCTTCGACTCGGCCTCGGCAACGACCATGGCTTGGCCTCCCTCGTGGATCGGATCTGACGCCGGCTTCCCAAGGATCAGCCCGATCGATCCATCGGGCCGCTGATCCGCGGAGTCGATCCAGCCAACGGATGGGACCTGTCGGCCAGCATCGAGCCTCCGGTCCATACCATACATACTATTCGGTCTCCGGCAAGCGCTTTTCGCCGATGACGCGAGGACAGGGCATCACGAGGCCTCCGCCTGTGCCCGGTCCCATTCGTCCTGCAGCACCATCCAGGCCGCCTCGGCGTCCTGCAGCTCCCGATCGATCCGGCCGAGCCGCTTTTGCACGTCGACGAGGCGCTCGCTGTCGCCGGCATAGAGGGCGGGATCGGCGAGGCGTTCCGCCAGCGCCGCCTTCTCCCGCTCCAGCCGCTCGACCGCCGCCTCGGCGGCCTGCAAACGCTTGCGCAACGGTGCCAGGGCGGTGCGGCGATCGGCGGCCTGGCGGCGCCGGTCCCGGCGCTCGTCGCCCCCCGGCGCACCGTCTCGCCCGCCCCCCGGCCCATCCCCCGGCCCATTCCCCGGCCCATTCCCCGGGCCGCTGTCCCGCCCGCCACCGCGGCCGAGCAGGAACGCCCGGTAGTCGTCGAGGTCGCCGTCATAGGGCCGCACCCGCCCGCCGTCGACCAGCCAGAAACGGTCGGCGGTGAGCGCGATGACGTGCGGATCGTGGGCGACGATGATGACGGCGCCCGCGAAGCCGTTGAGCGCCTGGATCAGCGCCTCCCGGGACTCGGCGTCCAGGTGGTTGGTGGGTTCGTCCAGCAGCAGGACGTGCGGCCGGCTCGCGGTCATCAATGCGAACAGCAGCCGCGCCTTCTCCCCGCCGGACAGGGCCGCGACGGGGGTGTCGGCGCGCTCCTGGGAGAAGCCGAAGCGGCCGAGATGGGCGCGCACCACCACCTCCGCATCGCGCGGCCGACGCCGGGCCATTTCCAGCACCGGCGTCGCCGTCAGGTCCAGCGCGTCGGACTGGTGCTGGGCGAAATAGCCGACGCGCAGCTTGCCGGAGCGGACCATCTCGCCCTGCATCGGCTCCAGCGCCCCGGCGATCAGCTTGACCAGGGTCGACTTGCCGTTGCCGTTGGCGCCGAGCAGGGCGATGCGGTCGTCGCCGTCGATCCTGAGCGACAGTGCGCGCAGCACCGGCCGTCCGTCGTAGCCGACGTCGACGCCGTCGAGCGAAAGCAGCGGCGGCGGCAACGGCTCCGGATCGGGAAAGGCGAAGGTGACCGGCGGTTCGCCGGGGCGCTCGGCGATCGGCTCCAGCCGCTCCAGCATCTTCAGCCGCGACTGCGCCTGGCGGGCCTTCGAGGCCTTGTAGCGGAAGCGATCGACGAAGGCCTGGAGGTGGCGGCGCTGCGCGTCCTGCTTCTCCTTGAGCTTCGAGTCCAGTTCGAGCCGCATCCGGCGGGTGCGTTCGAAGCGGTCGTAGCCGCCGGCATAGAGGGTGAGCTTGCCGCCCTCCAGGTGCAGGATTTCGCCGACCGCCCGGTTGAGCAGGTCGCGGTCGTGGCTGACCAGCAGGACCGTTCCGGGATAGCGGCGGAGATAGGCCTCCAGCCACAGGGTCGCCTCCAGGTCCAGGTGGTTGGTCGGCTCGTCGAGCAGCAGCAGGTCGGGCTCCTGGAACAACAGCCCGGCCAGGGCGACGCGCATCCGCCAGCCGCCGGAAAACGACGCGCACGGCCGCCGCTGCGCCTCCTCCGGGAAGCCGAGACCGGCGAGCAGGCGGGCGGCGCGGGCCGGCGCGCTGTGCGCCTGGCGGTCCTGCAGCCGGGCGTGGATGTCGGCGAGGCGGTGCGGATCCTGCTCGCTCTCGGCGGCGCCGTGCAGGTGCGCCAGGTCGGCGTCGGCGGCAAGCACCGTGTCGATGAGGCTGGCCTCGCCGCCCGGCGCCTCCTGGCTGGTCATGCCGACCCGCCAGCGCGACGGCACCCGGATGGACCCGCCCTGGGGCTCCAGCCGGCCGGCGATCAGGTGCAGCAGCGTCGTCTTGCCCGTGCCGTTGCGACCGACCAGTCCGACCCGGTGGCCGGCGTCGATGCGTGCATCGGCCGCGTCCAGCAGCACGCGGGCGCCGAAGCGCCAGGTCAAGCGTTCGATGACCAGCAACCGCCGACCCTCACCCGGATATCCTGAGGACCATCTTGCCGAGGCCGTTCATCACCTGGAACACCTCGGCGAACTGCCGGGCGAACTCGGCGAACGGAACGGGCCGGACCGCCTGCGCGATCTCGGCGTGGATCTCGGCCAGCGTCCGCCGGCCGTCGGCGCGGCGCAGCATGGCGGCCGCCAGCGCCGGCAGCGGCCGCTTGACGACCACCCCCTCCACCGTCGCCGACATGCCGAGACCCGGCTGCACGTCGCTGGCGATCGGCGAGGCATCGAAGTCGAGCAACACCGGCACGCAGGCCGGGTCGCGCGGATCGGGCAACGCCACGGGGTTGGCGGCCTTCACCGCATAGAAGATGTGCTTGCGCAGCGAGCCGGCGAGCAGCTCGGCGAAGGCGGCGCGCCGGGCGCCGTCGAGGCGGTCGAGGCGGGCGGTGAGCGCCGGATCGGTGATCATGGTCGCCGGGTCGTAGAGCGCCGGCGGCACGAACGACACCAGCCGGAGCCCGGCGCCGGCGAGCAGCTCCAGGATCTCCGGCACGCGGAAGGCGCGGTCGCGGGAATGCAGGAACAGATCGAACAGGTGCGCATCCTCGCCGGTCAGATGGTCGGCGACGAAGGGGTTGCGGCGGAGCAGGTTGCCCTCGGGCAGGCCGGCCATGAGCCGCCGGGTGAGGTTGAGGCGGACGGGCGCCGGATCCCGCTCCGCCGGCGCGATCATCCTCAGCATCTCCTGCATCTCGTAGACGCCGGAGCGGCCGATGGTGCCGTAGAGCATCAGCCCGAGGCCGCCGTCGTCGGCCAGCACCGCGACGAGCGCCGAGAGTCCGGCCAAGGGATCGTCCAGGTGGTGCAGCACGCCGCAGCAGTCGATGTAGTCGAACGGCCCGAGGCCGCTCGCCGCCAGATCGAGCAGCGAGGTCTGGACGAAGCGGACGTTGGCGAGGCCGCGGGCGGCGGCGCGCGCCGCGGCGATGGCCCGCGCCGCGGCCGAGAGATCGAGGTAGACGACCTCCGACCGGTCGCCATCGGCGACACCCCGGGCGGCATCCCAATCGGCGAGTTGCTGCGCCAGCATGATCGTCCCGTCGCCGGTGCCGCCGCCGGCGACCAGCGCCCGGAACGGCCGTTCGCCCGCGCAAGGGCCGCCCGTGGTTGGGCCGCCGGCTCGCGGTGCCGGCCGATGCGCCGGCGGCCGGCCGCCGAAGACGTAATGCACCACCTCGGCCAGCTGGCTGGGCGAGCCGGTGAGCAGCCGCAGGGGCTCCTCCGCGGGGTCCCGCGGTGGGTAGGGATAGGCCTCGTACTGATCGCGGACGAACGCTTCCGACATGGCGGCGCCACTATGCCGGAAACTTCCGCGGATGTCGCGCCTGCGGGTCGGGTCGCGATGTATGCCGGTTTTTGCCGGGTCCGTTGCGCTTAAGGTGTTGGAAACATGAGAAACATGGGGATTCCGGCGTCGAAATGTCGGATAATGTCGGATAATGTCGGATAAAGTAGGATTTTGTGTCCCTGCGCCGCTGGCGGCAGAGCCGCGGCAGACCAGCGCGCCGCCGCGCGTCAGGCTAAGAGCGCAGATACCGTCGGCACGGTCTGCGTCAACCCGGCGGCGGGCCTGTGGTGGCGGGGCACCGGGCAGCTGGATGGCATACAAGCTCGTCGATCTGATATCATCAGATACAGAGGGTGCCGACCAACTGTTGCCGCCGGCATGTGCTGAACCGGAGAGGAAAGGAGTGTGTCATGAGGACTATGTGCACCGTTGCTTTGTTGGCGGGGCTCGCCGTTGGGCTGGCGTTGCCCGCCGTTGCCCAACAGGCCGCGCCGCAGGAGCCGCCGGCTCAAACGATGGGCCAGGGGCAGATGATGGGACAGGGCCACATGATGGGGCGCGGCATGATGCGTGGCCCGGGCATGGGCATGGGAATGGGCATGGGCCCGTGCCCGATGATGGGCATGCGCGGCATGATGGGCGGCGGCATGATGGGGGGGCCGGGGCGGCACATCGAAGGGCGCCTCGCCTTCCTGAAGACCGAGCTGGCCATCACCCCGGAGCAGGAGGCGCTGTGGTCGGCGTTCGCCGACGCGCTGCGGAGCTCCGCAGCGTCGATGCAGGCCATGCACGAGACGATGATGGCCGAGGGCCCGCCGGCGACAC
>CAZBWP010000048.1:11532-13101 GCA_964495295.1 uncultured Rhodospirillaceae bacterium
AACAACCCGACGATACGAGGGACACGCCATGGACGAGCAATACGGCGAACATTGGCAGTACGCGAACCCCGGTCGGCTCGGCAGGCTGTTCTTGCGGCTCGGCTGGATCGGCTTCTGGTTGCAGTTTGCCCTGCTAGCGGTGGTCATCGTGTTGACGCTCTACGTGATGATCTTCGGCGCCCCCACCGCCGTTCAGCGCAGCGCCATCGATGTCGAGAACTGGCTGTCCACCGGCAGCCTGCTGGTGCTGCTGTTCACCACGGTCTGGTTCTATCGCTATGTGCGGCTGGGCAGGTCGTTCGCCGACCCGGACGAGGTGCCGCCGCCCGCGAAGGTGCAGTCGACCCTCTGGGTCGGGCTGTGGGCGGGCTTCGTCGGCATCCTGTTCTCGACGCTGTTGATGTTCGGCGCCGTCGGCCGCCTGCTGATGACCCTGATGTCGCAGCCGCAGATCGGCATCATGATCGCGCCGCCGCCGGGGAGCGACACGATTGCATCGATCACGGTGATCGATGCGGTGAGCCTGATGAGCCTGGTGGTGGTGCTGTTCGCCGAGCTGGTCGTCCTGGCGCTGACGCTGTGGCTGCTGCTCCGGACGATGAAATCGGCCCGGCAGGCGATGGTGGGGGCGGAGGCCGAACTTGTTGCGTAGCCGACGGGCGCGGCGCTTCGCGATCCCGCGCCCGGGCCCAGCCCCGGCCCCGCGCCCGGCGACGATCGGTTCGACATGAGGGCCCTCGACGGCTTCTCGCCGGTGGGACGCGGCCTCATCGTTCTGGCGGCGCTGGCCATCGTCGTCGTCTTCCTGCAATGGGCGTCGCCGCTGCTCTCGCCGATCCTGCTCGCCCTGTTCATCGCCGTGGTCGCCAGCGGGCCGTTGAACTGGCTGCAGCACCGGGGCCTGCCGAAATGGTTCGCGTTCGCAGCCGTGGTGTTCGTGCTGCTGGATGTGGGCAGCCTGTTTGCGCTGCTGACGTCGGGCGCGCTGGAGGGTCTTCGCGACAGTCTGCCGACGTACCAGGAGCGGCTCAGGCTGCTCGCCGAACGGCTCGGCCTGTGGCTCGAGGCCATCGGCCTCGCCGAGTCGCCGAACGCGGTTGTGGGCGCCATCGACCCGGCGGCCGTGACCCGCATGGTGCGCATCGCCATCGCCAACATCAAGGGGACGCTGTCGACCGGCTTCCTCGTCCTGCTCGCCGTCGTCTTCATGCTGCTGGAGGCCGCCGGCCTGCCGGCGAAGCTGCGGGCCGCCTTCCAGCCCGGGCCCGAGACCGAGGAGCGACTGCGCCGGGCGGTCCGGTCGGTCAATCGCTACATGGTGATCAAGACCCTGACGAGCCTGGCGACGGCGGCCCTGGTGTTCGCCTGGCTGTGGCTGCTCGGGGTCGAGTTCGCGGTCCTCTGGGCGATCTTCGCCTTCGTGTTCAATTTCGTGCCGTTCGTCGGGGCGGTGCTGATGCTGATCCCGCCGACGCTGCTGGCGCTCGTGCAGATCGACGTGGCGACCGCGCTCCTGGTCGCCGCCGGCTTCGTCGTCATCAACACGGTGATCGGCAGCATCATCGAGCC
>CAZBWP010000049.1:0-13059 GCA_964495295.1 uncultured Rhodospirillaceae bacterium
GCCGGCGCCGGCGGCGCCGGCGGCACCATCATGCTGGCGGCATCGGCGCTGGATGCCGGCGCGGCCTCCGTCGACGCGGGCGGTGGCGCCGCCGGCGACGGCAACGCCAGCCGCAAGGGCGGCGACGGCCGCCTGATCGTCGTCGGCAACACCGACCTGCAGTTCGACGCCTTCGGCAACCTGATCGCCGTCGGCGGCCAGCCGGCCCTGCAGAACGTCAGCGGCGCCCGCACCGAGTTCTTCACCGGCCCGGCCGCCGCCAACATCTTCGTCGACGGCGCACCAGAGACCCCGTTCATCGCCGGCCTGCAGGGTGGGGCGGCGGCCTTCGGGCTGCTCGACGGCGTCACCCTGTTCGACGATCCGACGACGCCGGGGATCGAGGGGCCGCAGGCGCCGGCCGATGCGTTGGCCGCGGTGATCCGCCTGGATCTCGGGCCGGTCGGCTACGCCGACGACTACACCGGCTTCGACATGCTTTTGTTCGTCAACGTCACCGGGATTCCGCTCGCCAACCCGATGCTCGGCGTTGCCGTCGACGGCGCCCTCGACCCGGCGTTCGCCAGCCAGCTGAGGCTCAGCCCGTTCGGTGTCGGATCCGTGCTGGACGCGCTGCCGGCGAACGCCATCTGGGCGACCCTCATCCCCGAGGGCGATGTCCGGCTCAACGCCAGTGTCTTCGGCGGCGGTGCCGCGACGCCGATCAGCCTGACGCTGAACGCCGGCGAGATCCGGTTCATCACCGCGGCCCGGCCGGACGGCCTGGGCCCGCAGCCGCTGCAGGGCCTGGACGCGATCGTCGTCACTCCCGACGGCGGGCAGATCATCGGCGTCAATGCCGATGCCGGCGTCCTCGTCGTCGCCGACGCGGGCGATCTCTCGCCGCTGCAACAGCTGAAGAACGGCGACCGGACGGCCGACGGCGGCACGGTGATCGACGGCCTGGGCGGGGTGAGTGACGTCGCCATCGGACCCGACGGCACCCGGGTCTACGCGGTCGGCGCCGATGACGGGCGGCTCGCGGTCTTGGCGCGCGGCGCCGATGGCCTGCTGGGTTTCACGGGCTCGCTCGGCGTCGCCGGCAATGCCGCGGTGTTCGAGGCGATCGCCATCGCCGGTGACGGCGGGACGGTCTACACCGCCGGCGCCGATGGCGTCGCGCGGTTCGCGGTGGATCCGGCAGATGGCAGCTTGACCGCAACCGCGCTGGTGCTGCTGCCGGCCGGTCTCGGCGGCTTCCAGGATCTCGCGGTGAGCCAGGACGGCGCCCTGCTGTACGCGGCCAGTGCCACCGGCGACGCCCTCCTGGTGCTGGACGCCATGGACCTTTCGGTGGTGCAGGTGATCGCCGGCGACACCGCCGGTCTGGCTGGCGCCAACGGCATCGCCACCACGGCCGATGATCGCTCGATCTATGTCACCGGCGGCACCGGCAACACGCTGGCGGTGTTCCAGCGCGACCCGGCGGCGGACCCGGTGGTGGACCCGGCGGCGGGGCCGCTGACGCTGGTGCAGGTGGTGCGCAACGGCTTCAACGGCGTGCGCGGGCTGGCCGAGCCGACCGGCGTGACGGTGACGCCGGATCAGCGCTTCGTGCTGGTCAGCAGCGCCGTCAGCAACGCGCTGGCCGTGTTCGAGCGGAACGACGCCACCGGTGCGGCCCAGTTCATCCAGGTGCTGCGCAACAACGTCGGCGGCGTCACCGGCCTGCGCACACCGACCGCGGTGGACGTGGACGGCAGCGGCATCGCCGTCTATGCCGGCAGCATCGGTCAGACCGGTATCGTCGGCGGCCTGGCGGCGTTCGACAACAACGGCCTGGTCGGCAACGCCCTGATCGCGCGACCCGGCCTGGAGACCGCCCAGGGCGACGTCTTCGTGCTCGACGAGCCGTTCACCGCCGCCGAGGGCAGGATCACCGGCTGGAGCCTCTTCAACGATGCCGCCGAGGCGGTCGGCCGGCAGGTCACGCCGCTGATCCTGGCCAACGAGGGCGGCATCTGGACGATCACCGGCATCGGCACGACGCGCACCATCGACGACACGGGTGTGCAGAGCTTCGACTTCGACCTGGTCGAGGGCAGCGACGAGGCCTCGGCCGGCCGCTTCTTCGGCTGGAAGAAC
The DNA here is from genome assembly GCA_964495295.1 of uncultured Rhodospirillaceae bacterium. GTDB lineage: Bacteria > Pseudomonadota > Alphaproteobacteria > Rhodospirillales > Defluviicoccaceae > CAZBWP01. The sequence goes on from CAZBWP010000049.1 coordinate 2,125, forward strand.
GGCACCGCGGACGGCGCCGACAATGCCGGCGCCATCGCCTTCACCGCGGCGCCGGACGGGCGCGTGCTCAGGCTCGGCGACGGCCCGGGCGCCATCGCCGCCGGCGACGGGTTCGCCGTCGATCAGATCCTGGCCAGGACCTACTCCGTCCAGGCGGCGACGGAACTGCCGACGACCCGCCTGTTCGCGGAGTTCGCGGGCATCGAGGCGCTGGCGATCCACACCGGCAGCGGCGACGACGTGCTGACCCTGCGCACCGCGCCGTCGCCGGAGGTGGCGACCACCACGATCCACACCAATGGCGGCAACGATCTCGTGGTGCTGATGGACCTGAGCGCCGACACCGTGGTCGATCTCGGCGACGGCAACGATCAGGCGAAACTCCGGATGACGACACCGGACGCGTCCGTCCTGATCCTCGGCGGACCGGGGAACGACGTGATCGACATCCAGTCGGTCGGCGAGTCCTCGACGACGGCGGCCTTCGGCGGCGCCGATGACGACGTGATGCGGATCTCCGGCGCCAATCTGCCGGCCTCGGCGACGATCCTTCTCGACGGCGGCGAGGCGCCGGGCGGCGCGGCCAGCCCGGCCCCGTTCGGACCGCTGCAGTTTCAGCCATTCTCCAACGGCGGCGACGTGCTGGTGTTCGATCCGCAGAACCCTGACCCGGCGACACCAAACTTCAGCCCGGATCCACCGCCCGCCGGCGCCGGTTCGGTCGGCGTCAACGACAAGGGCGTCGTGCAGTACGCGGCGTTCGATGCGGTCAACGTGATCGCCGCGCCGGTGATCACGTTCCTTTCGATCATCCCCGATCTGCCGCGCGAGGGCGACGCCATCACGCTCGCTGTCACGGTGCAGCCGCTCGGCGCCACCGGCACCCTGGCCGGGCCCGTGGACTGGGATATCGACGGTGACGGACAGTTCGGCGAGGTGACCGGCGACAGCATCACCCTGACCTGGGAGCAACTGGTCGACTTCGGTCTCGGCGACGACGGCACCTATCAGATCGCCGCGCGCGCGGTCAACGCGGATGGTTTTGCGACCGAGGCGTTCACCGTCCTGACCATCGCCGATGCGCCGCCGGACGTGGTGGTCGAGGGGGCCGACCAGGTGGCCATCGGTGAGCCCTACGAGATCCGTTTCGCGGCCGTCGACCCGGGTGTGGATCGGGTGCTGGAGTGGCGGATCGACTGGGGTGACGGCTCGCCCGTCGAGGTGCTGGGCAGCGGCGCCGCGTCGGCCAGCCACGTCTACCTCGAGCCCGGTCTGGTCGAGATTTCGGTCGCCGTCGTCGATACGGACAGCGCCCCGGACGTGACGTTCGCTCCGCCCAAGCCGGTCCAGGTGGTGGCCACGCCGGCGCAGATTTCCGCCGGAGGTCCCTACACCCTGGCCGAGGGGGAGGCGCTGACGCTCTCGGCAACCGCCGCCGGGACGCCCGTGTCCTTTGGCTGGGATCTCAACGGCGATGGCGTGTTCGACGATGCCAGCGGCCAGACGGTGACGCTCCCGTGGGATGCGCTGCAGGCGCTCTCGCCCGCCATCAACGACGACGGATCGTTCGCGGTGCGGGTGCGCGTCGTCTACGCGGGCGGCGACGCCGTGGTGTCGGCGGCAACGCCGCTGACGGTGACCAACACCGCGCCGACGGCGACACTCGTCAATTCCGGGCCGGTGCCCGAGGGCGGCTCGGCGACCGTCTCGTTCATCGACGCGCTCGATCCCGCCGACGCGGACACCGCGGCCGGCTTCCGCTACAGCTACGACTTCAACAACGACGGCACGTTCGAGATCGTCGATTCCGATCAGGCAAGCGTGCCGGTGCCGGCGAGCCTGTTGGCCGACGACGGCGTCCATACCGTCCGGGCGGTGATCGCCGACAAGGATGGTGGCGCGTTCGAGGCCTTCACGGATCTGGTCGTGACGAACGTCGCGCCGACGCTGATCATTGGCGGCGACACGGCGGCCGCCGAGGGCAGCCCGGTCACGCTCAGCTTGCGCGGCGAGGACCCGGGTGACGATGCCATCGAGCGTTGGATCGTCGAGTGGGGCGACGGCACGTCCGACGCGGTGGCGGGCCCGGAGGCGACGTTGACGCACGCCTTCGTCGATGACGGCGCGTTCGTCGTCGCGATCACCGCCATCGACGAGGACGGCGCCTACACGGCCTCCTGGACGGTGCTGGTGAGCAACGTCGCGCCGACGGTGAGCGATCTCGCCATCGACGCCGCGATCGACGAGGGCGGCGTGGCGCTGCTCGCCGGATCGGTCTTCGATCCCGGCCTCGCCGACACGGTCACGCTGGACATCACCTGGGGCGACGGCAGCAGCGACACCATCGCCCTGCCGGCCGGATCGACCCGGTTCAGCGTCGCCCACCGTTACCTGGACGACGCCTCCGGCGGCACCGGTTCGGCGGCGTTCGCCGTCACCGTCACGGCGCGCGACGATGACGGCGGCAGCGGCGCGGCCGGGACGAGCATCCTCGTCCGCAACGTCGATCCGACGATCCAGGGCTTCACCGTCAGCGAGCCCAGGGTCAACCTGGGCGAGCCGGTGACGGTGCTCGGCGTGATCGAGGATCCCGGCATCCTGGACAGCCATACGGTCGTCATCGCCTGGAGCGACGGCACCTCGTCGACGGCCACCGTCGACCCGGCGACGCGCGCGTTCACGGCGACCCATGCCTACACCGACGTGATCGGCTCGGCATCGCCGGGGCCCGAGTTCGACTTCGTCATCACCGCCACCGTGAGCGATGGCGACGGCGGCTCGGCGACGGCCACGGCCATCGTCACCGTCATCAACACGCCGCCGGTCATCGAGGACCTGACCAGCAGCGCGTTCGACATCAACGACACGCGGCCGGGCGACCTGGTCACCATCACCGGCCGCTTCAGCGATCGCGGACTCACGGACACGCACACCGCCGTGGTCGACTGGGGCGACGGCACCGTCGAGCAGATCACCGATCTGGTGCAGGGCAGCGGCGAGGGAACGTTCACGGCGAGCCACGCCTACGCCAGCGGCGGCATCTTCAGCATCGAGGTGGTCGTTGCCGACAACTTCGGCAGCACGGCGAAGGGCGCCACCCGGGCGCTGGTCAGCGGTGTCAGGGTGTTCGAGGGCGAACTGCAGGTGGTCGGCACCACCAAGAACGACACGCTCAACATCGATCGCACGAACAACCAGTATCGCGTGCTGCTGACCACCCAGCTCAAGGGCCTTCTCGTGGATTCCCGCATCGACACCGATCAGGTCGAGCGGATTTTCGTCACCGCGGGTTCCGGCAACGACTACCTGCGTGTGGCGCCGACGGTGAGCGTCTCGGCGCGCATCGAAACCACCTCCGGGAACAACCGCATCTTTGGCGGTGCCGGCAACGACATCCTGATTGGCGGCATCAATCAGGACATCATCTTCGGCGGTGCCGGCGATGATTGGATCGACGCCGGGCCGGGCAACAACATCGTCTACGGCGAGGCGGGCGACGATGTCATCATCGCCGGCAACGGCAACGACTTGATCTATGGCGGTGCGGGCAACGACCTGATCGACGCCGGCAGCGGCAACAACATCGTCTACGGCGGCGACGGCGACGACGTGATCCTCACCGGCGCCGGCAACGACAGGGTGTTCGGCGGCAACGGCAACGATTGGATCGAGACCGGATCCGGCAACGATTACGTCTACGGCGAAGGCGGGGACGATGTGATCTTCGCAGGCGCGGGGAACAACCACGTAAGTGGCGGTTCCGGCAACGATCGCATCGAGGCCGGCGACGGCAACAACGTCCTGTTCGGCGAATCCGGCAACGACGTGCTGATCGCCGGCAACGGCAACAATCTGGTCTTCCCCGGCAGCGGCAACGACGTCATCCGCCTGGGCGGGGGACGCAACGCCATCATCCCGCAGAGCGGCGACGACACCATTCTCGGCAGCGACGACCCGGTGCCACCGCTGCTGCTGTTCGACCCGGACGATGGCCAGTTCACCGAGGCGGAGAACCCAAGCCGGCGGCTGTTCGCAGCGGTGCCGGCGAGCGCGGCGCCGAAGATGGGGGAACGGCTGATCGAGGTGGACGGCAATCCCTGGTTGGTTCGGGTGGCCAGGCCTGCCGATCTGTTGGCCCTGTCCGGTGAGCCGCCGTTCGCCGCGCCCGGCAACGGCAAGGCAGCGCCGACATTGCTGCTCGGGCGCAAGGGGATGTCGCCGGCCGGGCCGCTCTACGCCCTGGAGGCGGTGGACTGCGCCGACGGCATCGATGCTCTCGCCGGTGTCCGGCCGCCGGGCTACGAAGCGGCGGTGACGTTCAGGCCCGGCCTGCGGGACTGCTGAGCGCACCGTTCGGACCATGCGTCTGGAAACGACCGCGGCTTCGCCCGCGCCAAAGGACGCGCCCGATGGGCCGTCCGGCGACGCGCGGGCGGCGAAGGCCGCGCGTCGCACGTCGCCGATGCCGGAGGCGGGCGGGTCGACCGATGCGTCCCTGTGGCGGCACCTGACCCAGGCGGCGGACGCCACGGCGTTCGCCGCTGCCTGGCTCGCGCTGCAATGCCGCATGGTCGAGGGCTCTCGCCGTGGCTTGGTCACCCTGGGCCAGCCCGATCGGGGACCGTTCCACCTGGCGGCCCACTGGCCGGCCGACGATGCGGACGCGGAGGGGCTGCTGGCGACCGCCAACCTGGCGGTGGAGCAGCGGCGCGGTGTCGTCAACGGCTTCGATGCCCGCGCGGCGCCGGCGCCGTGCCGTTTCGGCTATCCGTTCATCGTCGATGGTCGCCTGCATGGCGCCGTGGCCATCGAACTGGCGCGGCCGACCGAGGCCGACCTGCGCCGGATCATGCGCCAGATCCAGTGGGGCTCGGCGTGGATCGAGCTGATGCTGCGGAAGACGCAGGCGCGCGAATCCACCGTCGACGCCCTGGATCGCACCACCACGGCGCTCGGCATCATCGCCACGGCGGTCGAGGAAAAGCGCTTCCGGGCCGCCTGCTCCGCGGTGGTCACCGACCTCGCCATGCGCTTCGATTGCGATCGGGTCAGCATCGGCTGCACGCGCCACGACCGGACCCGCATCATCGCGTTGTCGAACAGCGCCCATTTCGGCAAGCGCATGTCCCTGGTGCGGGCCCTCGCCGAAGCCATGGACGAGGCGATCGACCAGCGGACGGTGGTGCTCCTGCCGGACCACGCCGACTCGCACATCGTCGTCACCGCCGCCCATGAGGAACTCGCGATCGCAAGCCGCGCCAGGGCGATCTGCACCGTGCCGCTGACCGCCCAGGACCGCCCGCTCGGCGCGCTGACCTTCGAGCGCCCGGCCGGCCATGCCTTCGATGCGGCGACGGTCGAACTGCTGGAGACGGTCGCGGCCGTCGTCGGTCCGATCCTCGACGAGAAGCGGGCCAACGACCGCTGGTTGATCGTCAAGGCGGCGGACCTCGTCACTTCCCATCTGGTCCGGCTGTTCGGTCCGAGCCACTTCGGACGCAAGGCGGCGGCGCTCACCCTCGCCGGCGTGGTGGCGTTCCTGGCGTTGGCGACCGGCGATTACCGCGTCACCGCGCCGGCGCGGCTGGAAGGGATGGTGCGGCGCGTGATCGCCGCGCCGATCGACGGCTATGTCCATGCCGAGCGCGCGCGCGCCGGCGACGTGGTCGCCGAGGGCGACGTGCTGGCGACGCTGGATGATCGCGATCTCGTGCTCGAGCGCCGCGGCTGGACGACCGTCAAGCAGCAGCGCCTGCGGGAGTTTGACCGGGCGCTCGCCCAGGGCAACCGGGCTGACCTGAGCATCATCCGGGCGCAGATCGAGCAGGCCGACGCCCAGATCGCCCTGCTGGACGCGCAGTTGTCGCGCACCGAACTCAAGGCGCCGTTCGCCGGCCTCGTCGCGTCGGGCGATCTCAGCCAGTCGGTGGGCGCCGCCGTCCGGCGCGGCGAGGTGCTGTTCGAGATCACGCCGCTTGACCAGTACCGCGTCATCCTCGATGTCGACGAACGGGACATCAGGGACCTCCGGTCCGGCCAATCGGGCTCGCTCGTGCTGTCGGCGATGCCGTCGACGCCGCTGGCGTTTCGCGTCGAACGGATCACCCCGGTCGCCGAAGCCAAGGACGGGCGCAACGTGTTCATCGTCGAAGGCGACCTGGATGCCGCGTCGCCCAGCATCCGGCCGGGCATGGAGGGGGTCGCGAAGGTGAGCGTCGATCGGCGGCGTCTGGTCTGGATCTGGACGCACCGGCTGGTCGATTTCGCGCGCCTGCAAGCGTGGCGGTGGTGGCCCTGAAGCCATGTCGCGCTCGCTGTTCAGCCCCTCCTGGTATCGCGTGGCGCCGCTGAAGCCGCGTTTGCGCGGTCACACGCAGGTGCATCGGCAGACCTTCCGCGATCAGGTCTGGTACGTGGTGCAGGACCACGTCACCGGCCGCTTCCACCGGCTGTCCCCCGCCGCCCATTACGTCCTCACCCTGATGAACGGGCGGCGAACCGTTCAGGAGATCTGGGACCTGGCCGCCGAGCGGTTCGGCGACGATCTGCCCACCCAGGACGAGGTGATCCAGCTGCTTGCACGGCTGCACCGTGCCGATGGGCTCGCCTGCGACGTGCCGCCGGATGTGGTCGAGCTCACCGAGCGCGCCGACGACATCCGGCAGAAGACCATGTGGCAGAGCGTCAAGAACCCGATGGCGCTCAGGGTTCCGCTGTTCGACCCGGACCGGTTCCTGCTCGCGACCCTGCCCATGGTCCGCCCGCTGTTCGGCTGGTTCGGCGCCATCCTGTGGATCGGGATCGTGCTCACCGGCGCGGTGCTGGCCGCGCTGCACTGGCCGCTGCTGACCGAGAACGTGGTCGACCGGGTGTTGACGGTGGAGAACATCGCGCTGCTGTTGCTCGCCTATCCGCTGATCAAGGCCTTCCATGAACTGGGGCACGCCTATGCGACCCGCCTCTGGGGCGGCGAGGTGCATGACATCGGCATCATGTTCCTGGTGTTCATGCCGGTGCCGTACGTGGACGCCACCGCCGCCTCGGCGCTGCCCGGCAAGTGGCAGCGCGCCCTGGTCGGCGCCGCCGGCATCCTGGTCGAGGTGTTCATCGCCGCCGTGGCGATGATCGCCTGGGTTCATCTGGAGCCGGGGCTGGCCCGGGCGTTCGCCTTCAATGTCATGCTTATCGCCGGCGTCTCCACGATCCTGTTCAACGGCAACCCGCTGTTGAAGTTCGACGGCTACTACGTCCTCGCCGATCTGGTGGAGATCCCCAACCTCGCGGCGCGCGCCAACCAGTATCTGCTGTACCTCGTCCAGCGCTATCTGTTCGGCGTGACGGAGGCGGACTCGCCGGTCACGGCGCCGGGTGAACGGCTATGGTTCGTGCTGTACGGGCTGCTGTCGCTGGCCTACCGCCTGTTCATCGTGGCGGTGATCGTGCTGTTCGTCGCCGGGCAGTTCTTCTTCATCGGCGTGCTGCTGGCGGTCTGGGCCGTCATTCTCATGGTCATCATGCCGGCCGGGAAGGGCCTCTGGTTCCTGCTGACGGGGCCGCGGCTGCACGGGCGACGGGCACGGGCGGCGGGTGTCGTCGGCGCCGTCACCGGCGCGCTGCTGGCGGCTTTGTTCCTCGTGCCGCTGCCGTATGCGACGCTGGCCGAGGGCGTCGTCTGGGTGCCCGAGCAGTCGCGGGTGCGCGCCGGCGCCGAGGGCTTCATCGACCAGGTGCTGGCACGCCCCGAGACGACGGTCGCGGCGGGCGATCCGCTGTTCGCCCTGGCCGATCCCTTCCTCGGGATGCGCGTCGATGTGCTTGCCGCCGCGGTCGCCGAGCTGAAGCTGCGCCATGCGGCCGCCTATGTGACGGATCGGGTCGAAGCCGAGCTGATCGGCGAGCGGCTGGACCAGGCGACCGCCGAGTTCGAGCGCGCCCGGCAGCGGGCGCGGGAACTCGTCGTCGGCAGTCCGGGCGCCGGCGTGTTCCTGGTGCCGGGCGAACGCGACCTGCCGGGCCGTTTCGTCGAGAAGGGGGCGACCCTCGGCTACGTCGTCGGCGACCGCGATCCGATCGTGCGGGTGGTGGTGCCGCAGGCGGAGATCGACCTGGTGCGCCAGAGCGCGCAGGCGGTTTCCGTCCGCTTCGCGAGCGCTCCGGGGTCGGTGCTGCCCGCCTCGCTCGAGCGCGAGGTTCCCGCGGCGACGGACCGGCTGCCGAGCCTGGCCCTCAGCACGGTCGGCGGCGGCGCCGTCCCGCTGGCCCCGGGATCGCTGCGCGATGACGCGGCGGACACCGCCCTCGAATCGCTGTTCCTGCTGGATTTCCGGCTGCCGGCCGATGCGCCGATGGCGGGCATCGGCGAGCGGGTCCACGTCCGCTTCGACCACGGCGACGCAGCGCTGGCCCCGCGGCTCTATCGCCGGCTCAGGCTCCTGTTCCTGTCGCACTTCGATGTCTGACGCCGTCGCCATCGCCGCCACCAGCGCCACGTCGGGCGCCGCCGCTGGCGCCTCGCGGCTCTCGTCGCCGGACCGCCGCCTCTATCCGGTCCGGCCAGAGCGGCGGGAAACCTGGCTCGACGGCGTGTCCGTCGCCCTTGAGGGGGCCGCGGCGCGGCGGCCGACGACGCGCCGCCTGCGCAGCGTGGTCGAGGACGCTCGCGCCCCCGGCCTCAGGTATGCGGAGCTCGGCGATCCCGAGCTCAAGCGGGAGGCCCGCGTGCTGCGCGACCAGCTCCGACGACGCGGCCTCGACCGACGGTTGATCGCCCCCGCGTTCGCGCTGATCCGGGAGGCCGCCGACCGCACCCTCGGCATGCGCCATTTCGACGTGCAGCTGATGGGGGGTGCGGCGATGCTGCGGGGCATGGTCGCGGAGATGGAAACCGGCGAGGGCAAGACGCTGACCGCGACCCTGACGGCGGCGACCGCGGCGCTGGCCGGGATTCCGGTGCACATCGTCACCGTCAACGACTACCTCGCCGATCGCGATGCCCGCGCCATGGCGCCGCTGTACGGTTTCCTCGATCTCAGTGTCGGGACGATCGTCGAAGGCCTGCCGCCGCCGGATCGCCGCGCCGCCTATGCGTGCGACATCACCTATTGCAGCAACAAGCAGGTGGCGTTCGATCACCTGCGCGATCGCCTGGTGCTCGGCGATCGGGCGGGCGACCTCCACCTCAAGGTCGAGCGCCTCGCCGGCCAACGCGGGCGGACGCGGCGGCTGCTGCTGCGGGGACTGCCGTTCGCCATCGTCGACGAGGCGGACAGCGTGCTCGTGGACGAGGCTCGCACGCCGCTGATTCTCTCCGGCCAGCCGGACGGGCTGGATGAAGCCGAGGTCGCGCGGGACGCCCTCGAGGTGGCGAGGCAGTTCGAGGAGCGCGTCGATTTCGTGATCGGCCGCGGCGACCGCCGGATCGCGCTGACCGAGGCCGGCGAGGACCGGCTCGCCGACTGGGCCGACATCCGGGGAAAGCCCTGGACCAACCGGATCCTGCGCGAGGAGGTGGTGCGCCAGGCGCTCGCCGCCGTCCACCTGTTTCACCGGGGCGAGCACTATCTGGTCCGCGAGGATAAGGTCCTGATCATCGATGAGTACACCGGGCGGATCATGGCCGATCGGTCGTGGACCGCCGGCCTGCACCAGATGATCGAGGTCAAGGAAGGCTGCCCGGTGACGCCGCGCAAGCGGCCGCTGGCGCAAATGACCTATCAGCGCTTCTTTCGCCGCTACGAACGACTCGCCGGCATGACCGGCACGGCGCGGGAGATCGCCGGCGAGCTGTGGTCCGTCTATCGCCTGGCGACGGTGACGATCCCCACCAACCGGCCGATGCGCCGGCGCTGGCTGCCGCCCCAGGTCCTGCCGACGCAGGACGCCAAGTGGCGGCTGGTCGCCGATCGCGTCGCCGCCCTGGCCGGCGCCGGCCGGCCGGTCCTCGTCGGTACCCGCTCGGTGACGGCCTCCGAGGCGGCGAGTCGGGCGCTGGCCCAGCGCGGCATCCCGCATCGGCTCCTGAGCGCCGCCCAGGACGCGACGGAAGCGGACATCATCGCCGCGGCGGGGCAGGCGGGTCGGGTCACCATCGCCACCAACATGGCCGGCCGCGGCACCGACATTCGCCTCGCCGAGGGCGTGGCGGATGCCGGCGGACTGCACGTCATCATCACCGAACGCCACGATGCGGGGCGCATCGACCGCCAGCTCGCCGGCCGCTGCGGCCGGCAGGGCGATCCCGGCACCGTCGAGCTGATCCTGGCGCTCGACGATCCGCTGGTGGCGGCGCTCAAGGACTTGTTCGCCGGCCGCGCGACCCACGCGGCGCTGATGGCGCTGGGAGAGGCCGGCCAGCGTGCCCTGTTCGACCACGCGCAAGGCCTCGCCGAACGTCGGCACGCGCGGACCCGCCGCCTGCTCCTGAAGCTCGATCGCAAACTCGGCTCGCTGCTGGCCTTCGCGGGCGCGCCCGAATGAGGCTGGCTGGCCTGTCGCCACAGCGCTCCGCCGCCCCATATCTGGGCGGCCGTGCCAATCAGGACGGGGGCTTGCAGGATGGGGTTTCGCAGGATGGAGTTTCGATCGGAACCATGACGCGTTGCTTGCTTCTCGGCGGGGTCACAGCGGCGATGGTGCTGCTCGGCACGACGATGGCGGCGGCCCAGTCCCAGCCCCAGCCCCAGCCTTTGGGGGTCGGCGGGCCACTGCCGGACCTGGATTGCCTGATCGAACCCCGCATGGTCGTCAAGGTCGGCAGCCCGGTGGACGGCATCGTTGGTGAGGTTACCGTCGACCGCGGCGATGTGGTTGCCAGCGGACAGGTGATCGCGCGCCTCGAGTCGCGGGTCGAGGAAGCGACGCTGGCGCTCGCCGAGGCCCGTGCCGGCAACACCGTCCGGGTGCAGTCGACGACCGAGCGCGCGGCCTATGAACAGC
>CAZBWP010000050.1:0-8628 GCA_964495295.1 uncultured Rhodospirillaceae bacterium
GGGAGAGGTGTGTCCCCTGACGTTCGTGCGGACGAAGCTTTTGATCGAACGCATGGCTGCCGGGCAGACGGCGCTGATCCGACTTAAGGGCGCCGAGCCGTTGGCCAACGTCCCGCGGTCGATCGAGGCTGCGGGCCACGCCATCGAGGCGTGCCTGCCGGAGGATCCCGAAGCCCCCGCCACGGCCGTTCACCGCCTGGTGATTCGCAAGCGTTGACCTCATTCCGGCTCCGCGAGGTCGCGGGCGAGGATCGCCGCGTCGCCGCCGCCGCTGCGCCCCTGATAGTAGTTGCGGCGCAGGCCGACCGGCCGAAATCCGGCCGAACGATAGAGCGCCTGTGCGGCACCGTTGTCGTCCGCCACCTCCAGCAGCAGGCGCCGCGCCCCGGCCGTCGCCGCCCGCGCGACGGCGCCGGCCAGCAGCCGCGCGCCCACGCCCGTCCGGCGGCGCTCCGGCGTCACGCCGATGGCGATGATTTCGGCCTCATCGGCGGCGACGCGCAGCAGCAGAAACCCCGAGGGGGCCTGGATCGGCCCGGCGATCATCGCGCTGGCTCCGGGGCTGGCGAGCAGGGCGGCGATCGCTTTCGCATCCCAGGCGTCGGTGACGCCGCCGGTGACGCCACCGTCGGCGAAGCAGGCGGCATGCAGCAGGGCGAGCACCTGGGTGTGCGCCACGTCGGCGTCGAGCAGCGGAACGGGGGATCCGGTCACGGGCGGCGGCGCCCGCCGGCCAGCGGTCGCGTCACTGCCGGCGGCCGCAGGTAGAGCGGGTCCGGCGGGAGTTCCGCGTCCCGCGCCGCCTGGCGTCGCGCGACGGCCAGGGCGGCGACGATGCGGGCGTCCGGTGCTGCGGCACTGGACGCCACGGCCACGTCGGCGCGGTCGGCGAGGACGCGTGCCACGGTCGCCGCGGCATCACCGGCAACGACCACGGGCCCGGCCGGCAGCGCGCCCGGGAGATCGGCAAATGCCAGCACCGCCGGCGCGGTCAGCGGCGTGCCATCGGCCGCGAACAACTGCACGAACAGATCGTCGCGCCGGGTCTCCAGCGCGGCGACCACCGTGCGGCCGGCCCGCTCGTCGGCTGGCACCGCCGCGGCGACGGCCTCCAGCGTGGTCACGCCGACGCACGGCCGCGCCGCCGCCAGCGCCATGCCGCGCGCCGCCGCCAGCCCGACCCTGAGGCCGGTGAATGCGCCGGGCCCGACGGTCACCGCGAACAGCTCGATGTCCCTGGCGCCGATCGCGGCGGCGGCGAGCGTTCGGGCCACCGCCGGCAACAGCGCCTCGGCATGGCCGCGTGTCATCGCCAGGCTCTCGTACGCAAGCGTCTGCCCGTCGCACCACACGGCGACCGAGCAGCCGGTGGTCGCGGTATCGACGGCGAGGACGATCAAGGACGCAGCACGGCCCGCCGCGTCAGACGATCCGGCAGGCGTCGTCGAAGCTCAAGCGCTCGTTGCGGGGGTGCAGGTGCGCCGGATCGCCGTAGCCGATGTTGCACAGGAAGTTGGAGCGGACCGCGGTTCCGGCAAAGAACGCGGCATCCACCTTGGCGTTGTCGAAGCCGGACATGGGGCCGCAAGCCAGCCCCGCCGCCCGCGCCGCCAGCATGAAGTAGGCCCCTTGCAGCGTGCCATTGCGAAAGGCCGTCGATTCGATCATCGCCGGCTTGCCGACGAACCAGGACCGCGCGTCGGTGTGGGGAAACAGCTCCGGCAGGCGCTCGTAGAACTCCATGTCATGGGCGATGATCGCGGTTGCCGGCGCCGCCATGGTCTTGGCGACGTTGCCCGCCATCAGGCAGGGCTTCAGCTTTTCCTTGGCCTCCGGGGAAACGACGAAGGCGATGCGCGCCGGGCTGCAGTTGGCGCTGGTGGGACCCCACTTCGCGATGTCCCAGATCTCGCGCAGCAGCGCCGCGTCCACCGGCCGATCCTGCCAACCGTTGTGGGTGCGCGCTTCGAAAAACAACGTGTTCAGCGCGTCTTCGGCGATGCGTTCGCCCATGGCGAGCCGTCCCCCTCCCTGCTCGTCTGTGGTGGTGCGGCCGTCAGACGGGCCGGACCTCCTGAACCTCCGGCACGTAGTAGCGCAGCATGTTCTCGATGCCGTGCTTCAGGGTCGCCGTCGAGCTCGGACAGCCCGAACACGCGCCCTGCATGTGCAGGAAGACGACGCCGTCCTCGTAGCCGCGGAAGATGATGTCGCCGCCGTCCTGGGCGACCGCGGGCCGGACGCGGGTCTCCAGCAGCTCCTTGATCTGCGCCACCACCTCCGAGTCGGCCCCGGCCCCGGCATTGGCTTGGACCCCGGCTTGGACATCGTCCGCGCCGGCCTCAACCGTGGCGTCGCCGGACGTGAAGTGGTCCATGATCGCGGCCAGGATGTGGGGTTTCAGCGTGTCCCAGTCGTGCCCGCCGGAGCGGGTGACGGAGATGAAATCCTGACCGAGGAACACCCCGGCGACACCGCTGACGCCGAACAGGCGTTTCGCCAGCGGCGAGCGATCGGCCGCCTCCGGGCTCGCGAAGTCCGCGGTGCCGCGCGTCATCACATCGCGGCCCGGCAGGAACTTGAGCGTCGAGGGGTTGGGAGTCGCTTCCGTTTGAATGAACATGCCAGCCTCGCCAAATTTTTGTGCCAGAAACGGCCGTCTCTCACGCTGAGATGGGCGACGCGGATCGCCGGATCAAGACAGCCGGGATCACGCCCGGCCGGATCAAGACAGCCGGGATCACGCCCCGAGGAAGCCGACGGTGCGGAACACCTCGCGCAGCACCGGCTCGGCCAGGGCCCGCGCCCGCTCGGCGCCGGCGGCGAGGATGCCGTCCACGTGGCCCGGATCGTCGCAGAGGCGTTTCGCCTCATCGAAGATCGGCGCCAGCTTGTCGACGGCCACATCGGCCAGGTCGGCCTTGAACTCCGAGAACGGCTTGCCGGCATACGCGGCGCAGACCGCCTCGAGATCGCGATCGGTCAGCGCCGCGAACACGTTCAACAGGTTGGCCGCCTCCGGCCGGTCGGCGAGGCCGCCGACGCTGTCCGGCAGCGGCAGGGCATCGGTCTTCGCCTTGCGGATCTTCTGGCGGATGGTGTCGGCGTCGTCGACCAGGTTGAGGCGCGAATAGTCCGACGGATCGGACTTGCTCATCTTCTTGGTGCCGTCGCGCAGCGACATCACCCGGGTCGCCGGGCCCAGGATCAGCGGTTCGACGATCGGGAACACCTGGCAGCCGAAGTCGTTGTTGAACTTCTGGGCGATGTCGCGGGTCAATTCGAGATGCTGCTTCTGGTCCTCGCCCACCGGCACGTGGGTCGCCTTGTAGAGCAGGATATCGGCGGCCATCAGGTCGGGATAGGCGAACAGGCCGACCGACGCGTTCTCCTTGTGCTTGCCCGCCTTTTCCTTGAACTGGGTCATCCGGTTGAGCCAGCCCATGCGGGCGACGCAGTTGAAGATCCAGGCGAGCTGGGCGTGGCCCGGCACGGCGCTCTGCACGAACAGGATGTGGCGCTCGGGATCGATGCCGGCGGCGAGCACCGCCGCCGCCGTCTCGCGCGTGCTGGCGGCGAGGTCGCGGGGATCCTGCCAGACGGTGATGGCGTGCAGGTCGACGACGCAGAACAGGCACTCGAACTCCGCCTGCAGGCGCACCCAGTTGCGGATGGCGCCCAGGTAGTTGCCGAGGTGCAGGTTGCCGGTCGGCTGGATCCCGGAGAAGATGCGGTGCATGGCCGTGGGTCAAGGGGTGGCGGGCGGTGGTCTGGCCTTATCGCCGACCCCCCGCGCCCGGTCAAGCCGCCTCAGCCGCGCCGCAACTGGCGGAGATCGCCGAGCGCGGCGGCACCGCTCGCCAAGGCCACCGCCGTGAACACCGCGAGACCGCCCGCCACCAGCACGGTGAGCGCGGCCGCCCGCTCGGCCAGGGACCCGGCGAACCAGTCGGCCAGCAGCGGCTCGCCGGCGACCAGGCAGCCGGCCATGGCGGCCGTCGCCAGCAGCATCCGCGGCAGCCGCCGCCTGAGGCGCGCATCGATCACCAGCTGGCCGCGCCGGCGCAGGACGATGGCCAGCAGCACGCAGTTGATCCAGGCGGAGATCGCCATGGACATGGCGAGGCCGACGTGCAGGAACGGCCCCATCAGCAGCAGGCTGACGACCACATTGGCGACGGCGGCGACCGCGGCGATCTTCACCGGTGTTTTCGTGTCCTCGCGGGCGAAAAAGCTGGGCGTCAGCGCCTTCACCAGCATGAACGCGGGCAAGCCGACGGCCATCGCCGAAAGCGCCGCGGCCGTCGCCACCACCTCGTTCGCCTGGAAGGCGCCGCGCTGGAACAGCACGCCGATGATCGGCTCGGCGATGACCAGCAGCGCCGCCGCCGCCGGCAGGGTCAGGAACAGCGCGAACTCCAGCGCCCGGTTCTGGCTCGCCAGGGCCGCCTGGGTTTCGCCGGCGCGCACCTGCCGCGACAGCAGCGGCAGCAGCGCGGTGCCGACGGCGACGCCGATGACGCCGAGCGGCAGCTGGTTCACCCGGTCGGCGTAGAACAGATAGGAGACCGAGCCCGAGGGCAGCAGCGAGGCGAGGATGGTGTCGACCAGCAGGTTGATCTGGTAGATCCCGGCGCCGATGGCGACCGGCAGGGCCCGCCGGCCGAGGACGCGCACCCGCTCGGTCAGGCGAAAGCGCGGCGGCTCCAGTCTCAGACCGACCCGGCGGGCGTGAAACGCCAGCCAGGCCAGTTGCACGATGCCGGCGGCGAACGCCCCCCAGGACAGTGCGTGGCCGGCGGTCGGCAGGAGCGGCGTGAACGCGAGGATCGCCACGATCAGTGACATGTTGAGGAGGATCGGCGTTGCCGCCGCGGCGGCGAACCGATCGAACGAGTTCAGCACGCCGGCGAGCAGCGAGACCAGCGAAACGAAAAACAGATAGGGAAAGACGATGCGGGAGAACGTCACCGTCATCGCGAACTTCGCGGGATCGTCGACAAAGCCCGGCGCGAAGGCCTGCATCACCCACGGCATCAGGATTTCGAGCGTCACGACCAGGACGAGCAGCACCCAGAACAGCACGCCGAAGGCCTCGTTGGCGAAACGCCAGGCGCGGTCCCGGCCCTCCGTCGCCACCAGCCCGGCGAAGATCGGCACGAACGCCGCGGTGAAGGCGCCTTCCGCGAACAACCGGCGAAACAGGTTGGGAAACTTGAAGGCGACGAAGAACGCATCGGCCACCGGACCGGCCCCGAGCGCGTTGGCGATCAGGATGTCGCGGGCGAAGCCGAAGATGCGGCTGAGCATGGTGAAGCCGCCGACGGTGGCGATCGACCGCAGAAGGGGCATGCGTTGGATCCGGCGCGTTCGGGCGGGCCCGTGCCGCCCCTATTCCGCCGCGCTGGACGTGGGCGTGGCGGGCCGTTCCGGCTCCTCGAGAGCCTCGCGCAGCTTCCAGTGGATCCGCCGCAGCTTCGCCGGATCATCGATCTTCAGGCCGAACACGTCCTTCACATAGAACACGTCGACCGCGCGCTCGCCGAAGGTCGAGACGTGCGCGCTGGAAATCTGCAGGCCGAGCTCCGTCAGTGTCGAGGTCACGTCGTAAAGGAAGCCGACGCGGTCACGGCCGTTGACCTCCAGCACCGTGTGGGTGCGGCTCGCGTCGTTGTCGACGATCACCGCCGGCTGCACCTTGAACACGCCGGTGCGGCTGGGCAGCGCGGCGCGGCGTTTCCGCGCGAACTCGCGCGCCGGATAGATCTGGCCGGACAGGGCGGCGGCGACGCGCTGGCGGAGCCGCTCCAGCCGCTCGGCCTCATCGAACGGCTTGCCGTTGATGTCCTGCAGGAAGAACGTGTCGAGGGCCATGCTGTTCGCCAATGTCACCGCCTTGGCGTCGACGATCGAGGCCCCGGCGATGGCGATGGCGCCGGCGATGCGGGCGAACAGCCCGGCGTGGTCGGGGGCATAGACCAGCAGTTCGGTGGCGCCGCGCGCCGACACCGGAACGGTTTCCACGTGCAGCCTGCGGCCCTCGGCGTCGGCGGCGCGCATCAGCTCGAAATGGCGAACCTGCGTCGCCGTGTCGAAGGCGACCCAGTAGTCCGGATAGCCGCGCGCCACATAGGCGTCGAGCACCTCGGCATCCCAGTCGGCGAGCGCGTCGCGCAGCCGCTCCTTGGCGCGTTCCACCCGGGCGGTGCGCCGTTCCAGCGGCTGACCGCCGGTCATTTCCATCCGCTCCAGCGCCCGATAATAGAGCTCGCTCAGCAGCGTTTCCTTCCAGGCGTTCCAGATTCCGGGGCCGACCGCGTCGATATCCGCCCCGGTCAGCACCAGCAACATCCTGAGCCGCTCGGGCGACTGGACGACGGCCTCGAAGTCGCTGATGGTCTTGGGGTTTTCGATATCGCGCTTGAACGCCGTGCGGCTCATCAGGAGATGGTGGAGAACCAGCCAGGAGACCGTTTCCGTTTCCCACTCGTCGAGCCCGAGCCTGGGCGCCAGCTGCTGGGCGATCTCGGCGCCGATCTCCGAATGGTCGCCGCCGCGTCCCTTGCCGATGTCGTGCAGCAACATCGCCAGATAGAGCGCGCGCCGCGGCCGGATCTCGCGCATGACCGCCGTCGCCGTCGGGTGCGCCTGGGCGAGCTTGCGCTGTTCGATCCGGTGCAGGATGCCGATGGCATGGATCGTGTGCTCGTCAACGGTGTGCACATGATACATGTCGTACTGCATCTGCGCGACGACCCGGCCGAAGTCGGAGATGAAGCGGCCGAGAATGCCCGCCTCGTTGAGCCGGCGCAGCGTCGTCTCGGGATCGTTCTCGGACGTCAGCATGTCCATGAACAGGCGATTGGCGTCGGGGTTGTCCCTGACCGCCTGGTCGACCAGCCGCTGGTCCTGTCCCACCAGCCGCAACGCGTGGGGATGGATGTCGCGGCCGAGGCGCTGCGCCTCGGCGAACAGCTTCAGCAGCTTGACGGGGTCCTTGCGGAAGGCGTCGTCCGCCTCCACCGAGATCCGGTCACCATCGAGCACGAACCCCTCGGGTCGCCGCTTCAACAGCGGGATCCAGGGCATGAAGAACAGCCGCCGCCGCTTTTTCTGGTTTTCCTCGAGGACGGCGCACAGCACCCGGGTCAGGTCGCCGACCGCCTTGGTGATCAGGAAATAATGCCGCATGAAGCGCTCGACGCCGCGCTGACCGTTGCTGTCGCGATAGCCGAGTCGCCGGCTGATCACGTCCTGCACGTCGAAGGTGAGTCGCTCCTCCGGCCGCCCGGTGACGTAGTGCAGATGGCAGCGCACCGTCCACAGGAAGTTCTGCGTCTGGTGGAAGTGGCGTGCGTCGGCATCGGTGAACACGCCGCGCTGCACCAACTCGGACATGTCGCGGACCTTGTAGATGTACTTGGCCAGCCAGAACAGGGTCTGCAGGTCGCGCAGGCCGCCCTTGCCCTCCTTGATATGCGGCTCCAGCACGTAGCGGGAGTCGCCCATGCGATCGTGCCGGGCGTCGCGGTCGGCCAGCTTGGCCTCGACAAACGCGACCTCCGAGCCGGCGACGACCTCCTTGAAGAACCGCGCATTGAAGCGGCGATGCAGGTCGCGGTTGCCCCAAAGCCAGCGCGATTCCAGAACGCTGGTGCGGATCGTCAGGTCGCCCCGCGCCCGGGCCAGGCAATCGTCGATGGTGCGCGTCGCGTGGCCGACCTTCAGGCCCATGTCCCACAGCGAATAGAGCATGAACTCGACGACCGGCTCATAGCGGGACGCGTCGCCGTCGGGCAGCAGGAACATCAGGTCGATGTCGGAAAAGGGCGACAGTTCGGCCCGTCCGTAGCCGCCGGTCGCAACCATGCAGAGGCCCTGCCCCTGGGGCCTCCTGGCGGTCGGATGAACATGGTCCAACGCGAAGTCGAACAGACAGCGCATCAGCTGGTCGACGAGGTGGGCATTGGCTTGCACGACCTCGCCGCCGTCGATTCCCTCGTCCTCGAAGCGCCGGCGGATTTCGGCGACCCCGCCATACAGGGCGGCCTTGAACACCTGCAGGAAATTGCCCCGCGTGTCGGCGGCATAGGGCGTCACGGCAAGCTGTTCGTCCAGCTCGCGAACCAAGGCCTTGCGGTCGATAATGGCGCGTCGCCGCGCTACTCGGTACATCGCGTCGCTCCGATAAGCCACCTCGTGCAGCGGTGCATTCACCGAATGCACGGTCGCCGCACCCATCCTCTTGAGTTGGTGCATCTCTGACACATTCGACCGGATCAGTCGAATGTGTCTGTGCACGAGCGGTCCAGATATCGTCGTCGTTAGAGGCTGAAATAGCGTTCAAGGCAACGCTTTCCAGGCATAGAGCAGATCGAGCGCTTGTTTTGGCGTGAGTGTGTCCAAATCGGTGCTGGAAAGCGCGGTCTCCAGGGCCGACGGCGCGGCGAACCCCCGCCGCGGCTCTGCCCGGCGCTCGGCGGCGGCGAACAGGGGCAGATCGTCGGCGAGCCGGGTGACCGCCGACGACTGTTCACCCGATTCCAGCGTCGCCAGGACCTCCTCGGCGCGTTCGACCACCGCCTCGGGCAGCCCGGCCAGGCGGCCGACGTGAATGCCGTAGGAGCG
>CAZBWP010000050.1:8728-13008 GCA_964495295.1 uncultured Rhodospirillaceae bacterium
CGACCACCGCCTCGGGCAGCCCGGCCAGGCGGCCGACGTGAATGCCGTAGGAGCGATCCGCGGCGCCGGCCGTCACCTCGTGCAGGAACACCACATCGCCCTGCCATTCCTTCACCCGCATCGTGTAGCAGGCGAGATCGTCGAGCTTGGCCGCCAGCGCCGTCAATTCGTGGTAGTGGGTGGCGAACAGCGCCCGGCTGCGGTTGACGGCGTGCAGGTGCTCGACCACGGCCCAGGCGATGGACAGCCCGTCCCAGGTCGCCGTGCCGCGGCCGATCTCGTCGAAGACGACCAGCGAGCGCGGGCCGGCCTGGTGCAGAATGGCGGCCGTTTCGATCATCTCGACCATGAAGGTGGAGCGGCCGCGGGCCAGTTCGTCGCCGGCGCCGATGCGCGAGAACAGGCGATCGACCACGCCGAGCCGCGCCTCCGCCGCCGGCACGTAGCTGCCGGCCTGCGCCAGCACGGCGATCAGCGCGTTCTGACGGAGAAAGGTGCTCTTGCCGGCCATGTTGGGTCCGGTCAGCAGCCAGAGCCGCCGCCCGTCTCCCAGGTCGCAGTCGTTGGCGACGAACGCCCCTTCGCGGCGCGTCGCGAGCGCCGCTTCCACCACCGGGTGACGGCCGCCCTTCACCACGAACCCGGTGCCGGCGTCGATGGCCGGGCGGCACCAGCGCTGGTCGTGGGCGAGATCGGCCAGCGCCGCCGCCACGTCCAGCGCCGCCAGCGCGGCGGCCGCGGCGGCAACGGCATCGGCGCGCCCCGTCACCTCGCCCACCAGGTCGTTGAACACCGAGAGTTCCATGGCCAGCGCCCGCTCCCCGGCGCGGTTGATCTCGTCTTCCAGGCGGCCGAGTTCGACCGTGGTGAAGCGGGCGGCGCTGGCGATCGTCTGGCGATGGACGAACGGACCGGCGGCGCCGGTCGGCATTCGCTCCAGGTGCTTCGCCGGCACCTCGACGAAGTAGCCCAGCACGTTGTTGTGGCGGATCTTCAGGCTGGCGAGTCCCGTCGCCGCGGCATAGCCGCCCTGCAGTTCCGCGATCACGCGGCGGCTGTCGTCGCGCAGCCGCCGCTGCGCGTCCAGGTCATCCAGGTAGCCATCGGCGACGAAGCCGCCGTCGCGCGCCAGCAGCGGCAGGTCGGCGGCGAGCGCGCGCGTCAGCCGGTCGACCAGGGAGCGCTGGTCGCCGAGGCGCTCGCAGCACCGGGCGATGCCGTTCGGCATGCCGGCGAGGCCGCCTGCCGCCAGCACCTGCCGGATCTCGCCGGCGAGCGCGAGCGCGTCACGCACCGCCGCCAGGTCCCTGGGTCCGCCGCGTCCGAGGCTGAGCCGCGAGAGCGCCCGCTCCAGATCGGGACATCGCTTCAGCAGCCCCCGCACCGCCTCGCGCAAGCCCGCCGCCTCGACGAAGAACTGCACCATGTCGAGCCGGCGATCGATGGCGGCGACGTCGGTCAGCGGCGCCGTCAGCCGGGCCGCGAGCAGCCGGGCGCCGGCGCCGGTCACGGTGCGGTCGACGGTGGCGGCGAGGCTGCCGGGGCGCTCGCCGGCGAGCGTGCGCGTCAGCTCCAGGTTGCGCCGGGTGGCGGCATCGATGGTCATGACCGATCCGGCGGCGAGGCGTTCGGGGCGCGCGATTCGGGGCAGCCGCCCCTTCTGCGTCAGGTCCACGTAGTCGACCAGCGCCCCGGCCGCGGCGATCTCCGCCGGCTCGAACGCGCCGAAGGCGTCCAGGCTGTCGACCCCGAACAGCGCCTGCAAGCGGCGCCGGCCGTTGACGCCATCGAAGCGCGCCGCCGGCTGCGGCGTCAGGCGGTCGCGCCAGGTGGTGAACGTCTCGAACAGCTCCGGCGTCTGCAACAGCGGTTCGGGGACCAGCAGCTCGCCCGGTTCGAGCCGGGCCAGCGCCGCGTCGAGACCGGCCGTGGTCAGGGGTTCGGTGTGGAAGTCGCCGGTCGAGATGTCGATCCAGGCGAGGCCGAGCCGGCCCGCCGTCGCGGCGCAGGCGGCGAGAAAGTTGTGGCGCCGGGATTCGAGCAGGGTGTCCTCGGTCAGCGTTCCCGGGGTGACGAGGCGGGTGACCGCGCGGTCGACGACGCTCTTGCCGCCGCGCTTGCGCGCCTCCGCCGGAGCCTCGGTCTGCTCGCAGATGGCGACCTTGAAGCCCTTGCGGATCAGCCGCGCCAGATAGCCGTCGTGGCTGTGCACCGGCACGCCGCACATGGGGATGTCGTCGCCCTGGTGCTTGCCGCGCTTGGTCAACGCGATGTCGAGCGCCGCCGCCGCCTGCACCGCGTCGTCGAAGAACAGCTCATAGAAATCGCCCATGCGATAGAACAGCAGGCAATCGGGATGCGCCTGCTTGATCGCCAGGTATTGCGCCATCATCGGCGAGATGGGCGCCTGCGCATTCGGGGACGTCACGGTTTCGAATCTCTCGGGCCGGAGCCGCGAGACTATCACGCCGCCTGCCGACGGGGCTATGCACACCCGCCGTGGCGCGGCAGAATGCGTCCCAACGGAGGGAAAGCCATGCACGACGAGATCACCCCATTCCCGGCCGGCCGCGAAGTCGTCGGCCTGTTCACCGATCGCGGCCACTTCGAGGCGGCCGTCGACGACCTGAGGGCGGCCGGCTTCGCCCATGCCGATCTCAGCGTGCTGTCGTCGCACCAGCCGATCGAGGCGGCCGACCCGCCGGAGCGGACGTGGCGTGATGCGCTGACCGCCATGGTCGGCGAGATCCGCTATGAGGGCCCGTTGGTCGCTTCCGGGGCGATCTTCCTGGCCGGCGGGCCGATGGCGGCGGCCATCGCCGGCGTGATCGGCGCTGCCGTCGGCGGTGTCGCCATCGCCGAGCTGCTCTCGACCATCACCTCCCGACCCCATGCCGAGGCGTTTGCCCGCGCCGTCGCCGCCGGCAACATCGTCCTCTGGGTGCGCATCGAGGACGACGAGGCCGAGGCCGGCGCCCGGCGGATTCTGACGGCGCACGGCGCCCACAACGTCCACACCTGCGACACCGTTTCCGCGGCGCGGTAATCCATGCGGGAGGTTCCCATGCAAGGCATTCTCAGCGGCCTGCGCATCGTCGAGGGCTCGGCGTTCGTCGCCATGCCGCTTGGCGGCATGACGCTGGCGCAGCTCGGCGCCGACGTCATCCGCTTCGATCCGATCGGCGGCGGCCTCGACTATACCCGCTGGCCGGTCACCCTGGACGGCAAGCACAGCCTGTTCTGGGCCGGCTTCAACAAGGGCAAGCGCTCCATTGCCATCGACTTCCGCAAGCCGGAGGGACAGGAGATCCTGACCCGCCTGATCTGCGCGCCCGGCGAGAATGCCGGCCTGTTTCTCACCAACTTCCCGGCCCGCGGCTGGCTCGATTACGAGACGCTCCGCGGGCATCGCGCCGACCTGATCATGATCAACCTGGTCGGCCGCGCCGACGGCGGCTCGGAGGTCGACTACACCGTCAATCCGCAGACCGGCCTGCCGTTCGTCACCGGTCCGACCAGCTTTCCCCGCCCGGTCAACCACCTGCTCCCCGCCTGGGACTGCATCGCCGGGCAGATGGCCGTCATCGGCCTGCTCGCCGCCGAGCGCCATCGCCGCCGCACCGGCCACGGCCAGCTGGTCCGCCTCGCGCTCAAGGACGTGGCGCTGGCGATGCTCGGCAATCTCGGCAAGATCGCCGAGGTGGAGATCAACGACGCCGATCGGCCGAAGGACGGCAACTACCTCTACGGCGCGTTCGGGCGCGATTTCGGCACGCTCGACGGCAAGCGGCTGATGGTCGTCGGCCTCACCCGCGGCCAGTGGAGCAGCCTCGTCAAGGCGACCCAGCTGGACGACGAGTTGGACGGCCTGGCCAAGCGGCTGCGACTCGATTTCTCGCGCGAGGGCGCGCGCTTCCGCGCCCGGCGGGAGATCGCGCGCATCTTCGAGCCGTGGTTCGCGACGCGCATGCTGGCCGAGATCCGGCAGATCTTCGACGAGCACGGCGTCACTTGGGCACCCTATCGCAGCGTCCGCGACACCATCGAACACGACCCGGACTGTTCGAGCCAGAACCCGATGTTCAGCATGGTCGATCAGCCGGGCATCGGCACCTACCTGATGCCCGGCTCACCGCTGGCCTTCAGCGAGGTCGAGCGGCTGCCGGCGCGGCGCGCGCCGCTGCTCGGCGAGCACACCGACGAGATCCTGCTGGACACCCTCGGCATGAGCGAGGCCGAGGTCGGCCGCCTGCACGACCAGCACATCGTCGCCGGCCCCG
>CAZBWP010000051.1:0-6479 GCA_964495295.1 uncultured Rhodospirillaceae bacterium
ATGTCCGCCGCCGCCAGCCGGCGAAACCGGGGCAACACTTCCGCCGCGGCGACCGTCCGGATCAGCGCGGCGACCGCCGCCACATCGGGAACCATCAAGGCCTCGTCTCGTTGCCCATTGCGAATGCCGTGGCGCGATGGTTCGCGGCGCCGCGCGCTCACGCGGTGCCGGTCGGGTGCACGGGGCGATCGTCGAAGCGCGCGGCATCGGCGGGCGTCAGGCGGACGCGCAGCCGGACCCCGTCCGCGCCCTCGGTCCGTTCCAGCACGTGACCGTGGTCGTAGAGCCAGGCGAGCGTCCGGCCGTCGTCGTGGGCGAGCGACACCTCGATGACCGGCATCCGTTCGGCCAGGCGGGAGTCCAGCACCGCCAGCAACGCTGGACAGCCCTCGCCCGTCTTCGCCGACAGCGCCACCACGGCGACGTTGCTTCGCTTCACCCGTCCGACACGTTCCTGCAGGTCCACGTCGGCGAGCAGATCGATCTTGTTCAGCACCTCGACGAGCCGGCCGCCCACCTCGTCGCCGAGCCCCAGTTCGACAAGGACGGTGAGCACGTCAGCCTTCTGTTGCTCGGTTTCCGGATGCGCCACGTCGCGGACGTGGATGATCACGTCGGCCTCGGTCACCTCTTCCAGCGTCGCATGGAATGCCTCGACCAGCTCGTGGGGCAGGCTCGAGATGAAGCCCACGGTGTCCGACAGGATGACCGTCTGGCCGGACGGCAGGTCGAGCCGTCGCATGGTTGGATCCAGGGTCGCGAACAGCTGATTGCGCGCGTCCACGTTGGATGCGGTGAGACGGTTGAACAACGTCGATTTGCCCGCGTTGGTGTAGCCGACCAGGGCAACGATCGGGAACGGCACGCGCCGACGGGCCTGCCGGTGCAGGCCGCGGGTCCGCTTGACGTCTTGCAACTCCCGTTTGACGCGGGCGATGCGTTCGCCGATGAGCCGTCGATCGGTCTCCAGCTGGGATTCGCCCGGCCCCCCCATGAATCCGAAGCCGCCGCGCTGCCGCTCCAGGTGGGTCCAACTCCGCACCAGGCGGCTTCGCTGGTAGGTCAGCGCCGCGAGTTCCACCTGCAGGCGGCCCTCGGCCGTGCGCGCACGCTCACCGAAGATTTCGAGGATCACGCCGGTCCGGTCGATGACCTTGCAGGTCCAGGCTTTTTCCAGATTGCGCTGCTGCACCGGGGTGAGCGCGGAGTCGACGATGACGACGGCGATCTTGGTTTCCGGATCCTCTTGCGCCGGTCCGATCAACGACGCCAGACGCTCGACGGTTCCGGTGCCGAACAGCGTCGCCGGCCGGATCTTCGGCACGTTGATGACTTCGCCGTGGACAACGGTCAGACCAATGGCGGCGGCAAGGCCCTCGGCCTCAGCGAGAACCGATTCGGCATCGCGGCCGCCGCCTGACGCATCGGTTGCCAAGCGTGGGTGCAAAACCACGCAGCCCGAGGCACCGCCAGTCGGGTTCGCCGCGCCCGAATTGCTCGATGAGTCCGTGCTCACTCCTCCGCCGTCGTCTCCTTGTCCGGCTCGAACAGATGAACCTGGACGGACGGCATGACCGTGGAGATCGCGTGCTTGTAGACTAATTGAGTGTGCCCATCGCGCCGCAGCAAAAGAGAGAAGTTATCGAACCACGTCACGATCCCCTGAAGCTTGACGCCGTTGACGAGGAAGATGGTGACCGGCGTTTTGTTTTTTCGGATGTAGTTCAGGAACACGTCCTGTACGTTCTGGGGCTTTTCGGAGGACATCGGGCTCATCTCTCTTCTTTTATGCACAAAAACAGGCGTTGCATCCTTGGCGCTGCGCCATTGATGATCGGCGACCGCCGGACTCTCGCGTCCCCTCCCCCGAACCCGGCCGGCACGGCCCCGGCACCGTTCGTTTCGCTGGCACTCTAAAGCCTCATCAGCATGTTGGAAAGTGCGATACAGTCACGGGCGTGCAAGGTCGGGGGATGCACGTCGAACTCTCCGGCGATCGGGGCCTCGGCGCGAACGAGTACGGGCACACACCCTGCCCTCGTTGCGCATTCGAGGTCAATATCCGCGTCGCCGGCAAACCACACATCGGGACCCGGAACGATGCCACTGCCGGAGAGGGCGAGATCGACGGGGGCGACCGACGGCTTGTCCTCGGCCGCGTCGAAGGCGCCGACGATTCGGCCGAACCACCGGTCCCAGCCGAGATGTCCCGCTTCCTGGCGGAGGTAGTCGCCCTTCTTATTGCTGACCACCGCAAGATAGACGCCGGCGGCGTGCAGCCGCTCGACCAGGTCCGCCGCGCCCGGCAGCGGGGTCAGGGTGTCCAGGTGATGTTCGGTGAAACGTGCATAGAAGATCTCGCCGGCCTCCCGCCAGCGGTCGCCGAACAACGCCGGATAGCTGTCGCGCATGGACCCCCGCACGCGCCGCCGGATCTCGTCCATGCTCCAGGGTCGCATGCCGAAGTGCGCGAAGACGTGGTTCTGGGCGTCATGGATCGCCGCCCAGCTGTCGATCAGGGTGTTGTCCCAGTCGAAGATCACCGCGCGGGGACGGTTCAGGTCGGCCGTCATCCGCCGTGGTCCGGGCGCTCTGCCGGGCGCTCTTTGGGGCGCTCTGCCATGTGCCGCAGATAGCGCTCCAGCAGCCGCGCGCTGACCGGACCGATGCCGCCCGCGCCGATCGGCGCGCCGTCGATCCGCACCACCGGCTTGACCCAGGACGTGGTGCTGGTGAGGAACGCCTCGCGCGCCGCGAGCGCCTCCGCCACGGTGAACGGACGCTCGACGACGGCGAGGCCGAGTTCGGCGGCGATGTCGAGCACGCATTGCCGCGTGATGCCGGCGAGGATCGCCCGGTCCACGTATCGGGTGACGACCTCCCCCGCCTCGGTCACGATCCAGGCGTTGGAGGCGGTGCCTTCGGTGATTCGGCCGTCGGTGTCGACCAGCCACGCTTCGTCCGCTCCCGCCTCGATCGCCGCCTGCTTGCCGAGGACATTGGGCAGCAAGGAGATGGACTTGATGTCGACCCGCTTCCAGCGCAGGTCGGCCATGGTGATCACGGCGACCCCGCGGGTCATGACGTCCCGGTTCGGCACCGGCAGCCGGCGCGCCGTGACCACGAGCACGCTGCGCGCGGCCTTCGGGAAGGCATGCGCGCGGGGTGCCACGCCGCGCGTCACCTGCAGGTAGACGGCGCCGTTGCCGCCCGCGCGATTGCGGCGCACCACCTCCCTGAGGATCGGCTTCAGCGCCGAGCGGGCCACCGGCCAAGCGATGCGCACCTCGCCGAGGGAGCGATCCAGGCGATCGAGGTGGGCGTCGGCATCGATGAAGTGGTTGTCGCGCACGGCGATCACCTCGTAGACGCCGTCGGCAAACTGGTAGCCGCGGTCCTCGACGTGGACATGCGCCGCCGCGTACGGAACGTAGCGCCCGTCGACGTAGACCACCCTACTCATCGCGGCCGACCGCCATCAGAAGTATTCGAGCCGCACCGAGAACAGCTTCTCGACGCGACGCACCGTGTCGGGCGCGGCAAACAGCACGACGCGATCGCCCGCCTCGATCACCGTATTGCCGTGGGGCGTGATCACCTGGCCGTGCCGGACGATGGCGCCGACCATGACGCCATCGGGGAGATGGGCTTCCTTGAGGGAGACGCCGACCAGGCTCGATGTCTCCAGCGCCTCCGCCTCGATCAACTCGCCGAACCCCTCGCGCAGGGTATGCGCGGAGTAGATGCGGCCGCGACGCACATGCTGCAGGATCGAGGACACCGTGATGTTGCGGGGGCTGACCACCACGTCGATCCCGAGAGTCGAGATCAGCGGCTCGTAGATGCTCTTGTTGAGCAGCGTGATCGCCCGTTTGGCCCCGTAACGCTTGGCCAGCATCGACGACAGGATGTTGGTTTCGTCGTCGTCGGTGATGGCGACGACCGTGTCGGTGGCCTCGACGCTGGCTTCGTCCAGGATCTCCGGATCAAGGACGTCGCCGTGCAGCACAACGGTTCGGCCGAGCATGCTGGCGACCAGGGCCGCGCGCTCGACGCTGCTCTCGATGATCTTGGCGTTGATCCACGGGTAGTCCCGCTCGATCCCCTGCGCCAGCAGCAGGGCGATGTTGCCACCTCCGCAGATCAGCAACCGCTTGGTTTGCGGTTCCTCGTGCCCGAACGCCGCGAGCGCCTGCGTCACCTGCTCGGTCTCGACGACCACGTAGACGTCGTCGCCGGCCAAGATCACATCCTCGCCTTTCATGCGCACCGGCTGGTCGCCGTGAATGAGGCTGACGACGACGAGGTTGAGATTGGGGAAAAGCTGCGCGATGCGGCCCACGGGCGTGTTGATCGCCGGGCAGTTCGCCTCGCAGCGAATGCCGAGGAGGCGGACCTTGTCCTCGACCAGCGGGATCATTTCGAACGCTCCGGGAACGCGAAGCCGCCGCATGATGGCGCGCGCCACCTCGATTTCCGGGGAGATGATGACGTCGATGGGCAGGTGGTCGCGGGAGAACAGGTTCGCCCAGGTGGCATCGAGATAGCTCTGATGCCGGATGCGGGCGATCTTCGTCGGGACCTCGAACAGGGAATGGGCGACCTGGCACGCCACCATGTTGACTTCGTCGGACTGGGTCACGGCGATGAGCATGTCCGCGTCCTCGGCGCCGGCGCGTTGCAGCACATCGGGGCGCGAGCCGTGGCCGACGACGCCCTGGGCATCGAGGGTGTCGTTGATCCGCCGGATCAGTTCCGGCGACTTGTCGACCACGGTGATGCTGTTGTTCTCCATGGCCAGATGGCGGGCGATGGTGAACCCGACCTCACCGGCCCCGCAGATCACGATGTTCATGGCCTGGCCATTGTCAGAAGGGTTGGAGCGGCGGGCGCCGAGCGATCGACGTCACGGCCCGATGTTGCGGAATTTTTCGTCGGTCTGAATCCCGAGGGACTTGAGCTTGCGATGCAGCGCCGATCGCTCCATGCCAACGAACGCGGCGGTGCGCGAAATGTTGCCGCCGAACCGCGTGACCTGCGCGAGCAGGTACTCCCGTTCGAAGATCTCCCGCGCGTCGCGCAGCGGCAGGCTCATGATGTCGGTGTTCCGTTCGGGGTTGCGCGTAACGGCGAAATTGCTCTCCAGTTCCGGTGGCAGCATGTCGGCGCGGATCGGATCGTCAACGCCCCCCGGCGCCATGATCAACAACCGCTCGATGATATTGCGCAGTTCGCGCACGTTGCCAGGCCATTCGTGGGCCTGCAACGCCGCCATGGCATCATCGTTCAGCGCCCGCGGCCGATGCCCCTGGGCTTCCGCCGCCCGCTCCATGAAATAGGTGGCCAGCAACGGGATGTCGTCCCGGCGCTCGCGCAGGGCCGGCACCCTGAGCGGGACGACGCTCAGGCGATAGAACAGATCCTCGCGGAACCGCCCGTTGCCGATTTCCACCGTCAGGTCGCGGGTCGTGGAGGCGATGACGCGGACGTCGACCCGGACCGCGGTGCTGCCGCCGACCCGCTGGAACACCTGCTCCTGCAACACCCGAACGATCTTGCCCTGGCTCTCCAGGGGCATGTCCGCGACTTCATCGAGATAGAGGGTACCGTTGTGCGCGGCTTCGAAGGTGCCGACCTTGCGCGGTCCGTCCACGCCATCGACGCCGCTCTCGACTCCGAAGATCTCGATCTCGATCCGCTCCGGCGCCATCGCCGCGCAACTCATGACGACAAACGGTCCTTCGGCGCGGGTCGAGCGCGCGTGGATCATCCGCGCGACCACCTCCTTGCCCGACCCCGCAGGGCCGGTGATCAACACCCGGCTGTTGGTCGGCGCCACCCGTTCGATGTTTTGCCTGAGGTGGCTCATGACGGTCGACCGACCGATCATTTCGGCCGGCTGACTGCCACGCTGACGCAACTCCTCGTTTTCGCGACGCAGGCGCGCGGCCTCGATGGCCCGCTGGGTGACCAGGATCAGACGGTCGGTGTTGAACGGCTTTTCGATGAAGTCGTAGGCACCGAGCTTGATCGCCTGAACCGCGGTCTCGATGGTGCCGTGGCCGCTCATGATGACGATCGGCAGCGCCGGGTGCTCCCGCTTGAGCTGCTCCAGGAGCTGCAGTCCGTCCAACCGGCTCCCCTGCAGCCAGATGTCGAGCAGGACCAGGCTCGGCCGGCGCTCCTCGATGGCGCGCAGCGCGGCGTCGCTGTCGTGGGCATCGCGCGAGCCGAAGCCCTCGTCCTCAAGCACCCCGGCCACCAGGGTGCAGATGTCCGCCTCGTCGTCGACGATCAGAATGTCCTCGACCTTGGAGCGTCTGACGGTCGACATGGTCACCCTTCTCCGATCCCGCCGTTGGATCGCAAGCCGTTGGCGAGGAGTTCGCGCTTGCCGCCGGTGTTGTTGGCATCGGCGGTCGCGGCCTCCGTTCCGTCGCCGCCGTGAAACACGATCGACACCCGTGCGCCGCCTTCTT
>CAZBWP010000051.1:6579-12923 GCA_964495295.1 uncultured Rhodospirillaceae bacterium
GCCTCCGTTCCGTCGCCGCCGTGAAACACGATCGACACCCGTGCGCCGCCTTCTTCGCGATTTTCGAGAATCAACTCAGCACCGTGATCTTCCACGATTTTGCGGACGATCGCCAGCCCCAGCCCCGTCCCGCTGGCACGGGACGTGACATAGGGTTCGGTCAACCGGTCGCGCAGGCTGTCCGGCAGCCCCGGCCCATCGTCTTCGATCGACAACCGGATGCGGCCGCCGCCATGGGGGTCAGGGTCGTGGTTGAGGACCGCCCGAATGACGCCCTCGACGGGGCCTCCCTCGTTGCCCTTGTCCCGTTCGGAAATCGCCTCCGCCGCGTTTTTCAACAGGTTGGTCAAGGCTTGCGCGATCTGCCGCCCGTCGCACCGCAGTTTGACCTCGGATCGCGGCAGGTCAAGCTCGAAGCGGATGCCGGGAGATCGCGTGCGCTCGAGGAACACAGCCTGTCGCAGAAGTTCACTCAGATTCTCCATCTTCGGGTCGGGCCGCGGCATCCGCGCGAAGGAAGAAAACTCGTCGACCATGCGCCGGATGTCCTCGACGCGCCGGACGATGGTGTCGACGCACGCCTTGAAGGTGTCACGGTCGCTTTCGATCTGCCCGGCGTATTTCCGGTTCAGGCGTTCGGCCGCAAGCTGGATGGGCGTCAACGGGTTCTTGATTTCATGCGCCACCCGCCGGGCGACATCCGCCCATGCGGCGGTCCGTTGCGCGGCCATCAACGGCGAAATGTCGTCGAAGGTGGCAACAAAGCCGACAACCTGATTGCGCAGCCGTTCCGCGACGATGCGAACGAAGAACGTTGCCGGACGGCCGTCGCGGAGGATGACGACCTCGGACTCCCATGTGCGGTCCGGAGACACGCGGGCGGTGTCGACGAGGCTTCCCATCTCCGGCGCGATCTCGCGCAGCGGCGTGCCAATCCTTTCTTCCAGGTCGGTGCCGAGAAGTTCCGAGGCCGACCGGTTGGGCAGGTTGATCCTGCCGTCGCGATCGAGACCGATGACGCCGGCCGACACGCCGCTGAGCACCGCCTCCGTGAACTGCCGACGCTCGTCCAGTTGCCGGTTGGCGACGACCAGGCTGTCGCGCTGGGATTCCAACTGGCCGGTCATGCGATTGAAGGCGCGCCCGAGAGTATCGAGTTCCTCAACCGTGTGGCTGGTATCGACGCGGACGCCGAGATCACCCTTGCGGATCCGGTCCGCGGCGATGATCAGATCGCTGACCGGCTTCGAGATCTGGCCGGACAGGGTGAGGCCCGTCCAGACCGCGGCGAGCAACAACAACAGGGTCATCACGGCGAAGATGGCAACGAACATCCACAGCAGCCCTTCGCGCCGTTCCTCGAGTCCCCGGTAGAGGGAAACGGCCTGCGACGTCTGCTCGATGTGCGACAGCACGTCCACGTCGACGAACCGGCCAATCACCAGATAGGCGTCAGGGAAGCCGGCGAGCCGGACGAGTGCCCGCGCCCGGTCCTCGGTTTCGGTGGCCAGCATCGCCACCTGACCACGGTCGGCCCGCTCGATGTCACGGCCGGAAATCAATCCGAGGTCCAGTTCCAGGCTGAGGCTGAGCGGCGTCCGCGCCAGGACCCGGGCGTTGCTGTCGAAGACGAGGGCTTCCGGCAAGGATCGCAGGTTGGCCTGCAGCGACAGGCGGTGGCTGAACAGGCGCGAGTCGCTCATCAGTTCCGCGGCGTCGCGGTTCAGGTCATTGGCCATGGCGAAGGCTTCGGCGACAATGCCTTGGCGATGCTCCTTCAGATAGGACTGCGCGACGGCATTGGAGGCGAGGACGGCGCTGCGCACCTGATCGCTGAACCAAGTCTGCAGGCCGATGCCGCCGAACAGCACGGAAAACGCGGCCACCAGCACCGCCGGCGTGACCGCCACCAGGCTGAAGATCACGACCATGCGGACGAGCAGGCCGGACCCGGCGAGACCGCGGCGGCGCTGCGCCCACAACCGCAACAGCCTGACCGTGACCAGCGCGCCCAGGATGAGGACGAAGGCCAGGTCGAGCAGAAACAGGATCCGGATCGTCTCGATATTGGTGCCGCCGGTCCCGGAATCACTCAACGCGACGGCCGTGGCGACGCCCGATGCCACCGCGGCCGCGGTCAGCGCGAACGCCAGCATCCGATAGATGCCGGCGCGCTTGGGCGGAACGTCGGCGACGCGCAGGATCGGCGTCGGGGCGCTGTCCGACATGGTCGTCATCGCGGCCCGCCCCGAACGACGGGGATGCTGAGGTCGCGGATCTTCTTGCGGAGCGTGTTGCGGTTCAGGCCAAGCACCTCGGCGGCGCGGATCTGGTTGCCACGGGTGGCATCGAGGGCCAGCATAATCAACGGTCTTTCGACTTCCCGCAAGACGCGGTCGAACAGGCCGGGGGCCGGCAGGGAGTCGCCGTGGGCCTCGAAGTAGGCCCGCAGATGGCGCTCGACCGAGGCGCCGAGGCCGTCGGCGTCGGGTTCGGATCGTGCCGCCGGAGCGCCCGCCAGCTCGGCTTCGATGATGTCGATGCCGATGATCTCTTCCGAATAGAGGGCGGCAAGGCGCCGGATCATGTTCTCCAGTTCGCGCACGTTGCCGGGCCAGCGGTACGCCTGCAGGCGCTCCATCGCCAACGAATCGATGAGCTTGGGCGGCAGTCCCTCGTCCTGGGCCTTGGCGAGGAAGTGGCGGGCGAGTTCCGGGATATCCGACGACCGCTCGCGCAACGGCGGCACCCGGATCGGCACCACGCTGAGCCGGAAGTAGAGGTCCTCGCGGAACAATCCCTGTTGAATCAGCTGGCCGAGGTCGCGGTGGGTCGCGGCGATGATCCGGACGTTGGCGCGGATCGGCTGCCGACCGCCGACGGTCGTGTATTCCCCCTCCTGCAGGACGCGCAGAAGACGCGTTTGCGCTTCGGCCGGCATGTCGCCGATCTCATCGAGAAACAGCGTGCCGCCCTCGGCCTGTTCGAAGCGACCGATCCCCCGGTGCGTGGCGCCGGTGAACGACCCCTTCTCGTGACCGAACAGTTCGCTCTCGATCAACTCGCGGGGGATCGCCGCCATGTTGATGGCGACGAACGGGCCGTCCCGCCGCTTGCCGTAGGTGTGCAGCGCGCGGGCCACCAGTTCCTTGCCGGTGCCGGACTCGCCACTGATCAGAACGGTCAGGTCGGTGCCCATCAGGCGCGCCAGCGTGCGGTAGATTTCCTGCATCGACGGCGAGCGACCGATCAGCGGCAGGGCAGCGTCGCTTCCCTCAAGCTCCGAGCGGCCGCCCGGGGTGACCGTCCTCAAAGGCTCGAGCGCACGCTTAACGACGCCGATCAACTCATTTAAATCAAATGGCTTTGGCAGATACTCGAACGCCCCGCGTTCGGTCGCCTTGACGGCCGTGAGCAGCGTGCTTTGGGCGCTCATCACAACGACGCGCATCTCGGGGCGGATCTTCCGGATGCGCGGCACCAGGTCGAGTCCGTTGCCGTCCGGCATCAGGACGTCGGTGATCACCACGTCCCCCTGGCCGTCGCTGATCCAACGCCAGAGGGTCGCGACGTTGCTGGTGGCCCGCACCACGAAGCCGGCGCGTTCCAGGGCGCGGCTCACCACCGTCCGGATCGACGGATCATCATCGGCGACGAGGACCGTGGCGCCCGTCATTCCGAGCCTCCGCCCGGAGTGGTCGCCAGCATGACGCGGAAGAGCGTACGGCCGGGCCGGCTCTCGAACTCGATGACGCCGCCATGGTCACCGATGATCTTGGCGACGAGCGCGAGCCCGAGGCCCGTTCCCTTGGGCTTGGAACTGACGAACGGATCAAACAGGTGCGGCTTCAGGTCTTCGGGGATCCCCTCGCCGTTGTCCTGGATGCTGACCAAGAGCGGCAGGTGAACGCGGTCGCGGCGCCCCGGTGCGGCGAAGCGCACGCCGTGCCGATAGGCCGTGGTGATGACGATCTCGGCACCCGGCTCGGGTGCGGCTTCGACCGCGTTCTTGACCAGATTCAGGAACACCTGCACCAGCTGATCGCGATCGCCGTAGACGGCGGGCAGTGACGGATCATAATTCTCCGCCCAGCGCACGTGGCGACCGAAGCTGCTCTCGGCAAGCAAGCGAACCCGGGTCAGCACCTCGTGGATGTTGATGGCACTTCGCTGCATCGCCCCGCCCGAGTCGAACACCTCCAGGCGATCGACCAGCGAGCAGACGCGGTCGGCCTCGTCGCGGATCAGCTGTGTCAGCGGACGATCCAGGAGGGAAACGCTCTGCTCCAGCAACTGCGCCGCACCGCGGATCCCGGCGACCGGGTTCTTCACCTCGTGCGCCAGCATCGCCGCCAACGCGGCCACCGAGCGGGCGGCGCCGCGATGGGTCAGACGGCGGTCGATCTTCGCCGCGATCGAGCGCTCGTGCAGCGACAAGACGACGGCGTCCGGCACCTCCGGCAACGGCGCCGCGAGGATGTTCACGAGATGCTCGCCGATGCGCGGACTGGCCAGGGTCACGTGGTACTCCGAGACGGGGTGGCCAACCTCCAGCACCTGCCGGACCAGTGAAAACAAAGGGCTGTCTTCCGGCACCACGTCCTGCAGCCGCGTTCCCCGCAGGTGCGCCGCACTGCCGCGCAGGAAGCTCTGCGCCGTTTCATTGACATAGAGGATCGTTCCGCCGGTATTGACGACGACGACGGCGGTCGCCAGGGCCGACAGGATCGCCTCCGCGGCGACCTGCGGCAGGGGCGGCGGCGACGGGGGGGTGGATGCGACGACGCTCTTGCGCACGGGGACGCGTCCCTAAGCCGCCAGCCGCTCGATCGCCGGCTGATAGAACTCACGGATCATCGCCTGGACCGTCTGCGGATCGGCTTCGCGCATGATCTCCGAGCGAAACCGCGCCGCCCCCGGAAGTCCGCGGGAATACCAGGCGACGTGCTTCCGCGCGGCACGCATGCCGACGTCCCGACCGTAATGCTCAAGCATCGCTTCGTAGTGCTCGATCACCACATCGCGCTGCTCGGCCAGCGACGGATCGGGGGCGCGACGACCGGTCGCGAGGAACGTGGCGACACGGCTGATCAGCCACGGGCGGCCATAGGTGCCGCGGCCGATCATCACGGCATCGGCGCCCGACTCGGCGAGCACGGCAACGGCGTCGTCCTCGTCGCAGATGTCACCGTTGGCGATCACCGGGATCGACACGGCCTCCTTCACCCGCCGGATGAACGACCAATCGGCCCGGCCGTTGTAGAACTGGCAGCGGGTGCGGCCGTGCACCGTCACCGCCTGCGCGCCACACGCCTCGGCGATCCGCGCGAGTTCCGGCGCATTGCGCGAGGCATCGTCCCAACCCGTCCGCATCTTCACGGTCACCGGCACGTCGACCGCCGCCACCACCGCGGCGATGATCTCCTGAGCCCGCGCCGCCTCGCGCATCAGCGCCGCCCCGGCCTCGCCGTTGGTCACCTTCTTCGCCGGGCAGCCCATGTTGATGTCGATCAGGTCCGCGCCCTGGTCGCGGCAGAGGCGCGCGGCGTCGGCCATGATCGCGGGGTCGCAGCCGGCAATCTGGATCGCCATCGGCCGCTCATCCGGCGCCGCCACCGAGCGCCGGAACGTCTTGCGTGACGCCTGGATCATCGCCCGGCTGGCAATCATCTCCGACACCACGAGGCCGGCGCCGAACCGACTGACGAGACGGCGGTATGGCAGGTCGGTGACACCGGACATGGGCGCCAGGATCACCGGCCAACGCAGTTCAACATCGCCAATGCGCAACGTCATCAAACACTCCCTCGAAGGGTGCTTATTAGATAGGCATATTCGTCGAGACGCAACGGGTTGCCTGCATCCGATGCAGGATCGCGATCGAAGCCCGGCGATCAAGTCATCAGCACGTCGGTGACAAATTTGACGCCGGGATACCCGAGCGTGAGGAGAAGGTAGGCGACCAGGACGTACCGGGCCGCTTGGCGCCCGCGCACGCCGGTCCGCCAGTGGGCAAGCAGCAGTCCGCCGATCAGCGCGAACGCCGCGAGCGTGAGAATGGTCTTGTGATCGAAGGGGACGAGCGACCCCGTCTCCCGCCAGGTCAACGCCAGACCGGTGGCGACGCCGATGGCGAGCACCCCCTCCCCCAGCAGCAGCAGCCGAAACACCAGCCGGTCGCAATCGCTGACCGACGGCAGCATCCGCGTCAGCGCCGTCGGCCGCTTCCGCTTCAGCGCCCGCTGCTGCAGACAGGCCGCCGCGGCCGCCGCCGCGGCGAGGGTCACCAGCGCGTAGGTGGCGACGGCGACGGCGATGTGGACGACGACCCACGAGGCATCGGC
>CAZBWP010000052.1:0-12910 GCA_964495295.1 uncultured Rhodospirillaceae bacterium
CTTTTCTCCCGCCCTATGGGCTTTCGCTGTCTGCCTCCAGGCGGCGGACCTGGGTCGAGTACCAGAGGCAGATGCCGCGCTCGCTGGTGCGGATGAAGTCGATCATCTCCTGCACCTCGGAGCAGCGTGGCTGCTCTTCCAGCACCGCCAGGGATTCGAACAGCGGCCGGCCGGAGCGGAAGATCTCGCGGAAGGCGTGGTCGAGCTCGCGCAGCGTCTCGCGCGGCAGGCCGGCGCGCTTCAGTCCCACCTTGTTGAGCATGCGCACGGTGTTCGACTGGTCGACCAGGGCGAACGGCACCACGTCCTTGCCCAGCGCGGTCATACCGCGGATCATCACCCGCCGGCCGATGCGGACGAACTGGTGCACCACGCAATTGCCGGAAATGAAGGCATTGTCGCCGACCGTCACATGGCCGGCGAGCAGCGCGCCATTGACCAGGATCACCTCGTTGCCGATGCGGCAATCGTGGGCGACGTGCGATGAGGCCATGAAATAGCAGCGGTCGCCGACGACGGTCTCGTCGCCACTCTTCCAGGCGCGGTGGATCGAGACGTACTCGCGGATGGTGTTGCCGTCGCCGATACGGAGCCGGCTGTCGGCCTCCTGCCAGCCGACGATCTGCGGCTCGCCGCCGACCAGCGCCGCGAGGCCGATCCGGTTGTCGGCGCCGAGTTGCGTCAGGCGACCGACGACGGCGTGCGGTCCGACCTGCGTGCGGTCGCCGATGGTCACGTCGTCCTCGATCACCGCGCCCGGCCCGATGCGGACATCCCTGCCCAAGGTGACGCGCGCGCCGAGAACCGCGGTTGGGTGGATGTCGGTCATGGACGGAGCCTCGCGGGAGAGGTGGACAGCCTGGGCTGTCGGGTGAGAGGGTATTGTGCGGGCTCCGACGCGCCGGCGCAATGCGCCGCGAGCCGGCCGCGCAATGCGCCGCTCGTCAGCCGTGCTCGACCGGGAAGCCGCGCCTGAGCCAGGCCTTGAGGCCCCCCTTGACGACGCTGACGCGCGAGAACCTGGCATCGTGCAACGCCCGGGCGGCGACGGCAGCCCGCCGTTCGCCGAGGTCGTAGACATAGACCGGATGGCCGCGAAAGGCCTCGATGTCTCCGGCCCGCTGCAGCAGGCAGACCTTGAGGTCGCCCACGGACACGTTGATGGCCCCGGGGATGCGACCGCGCTTGCCGCCGAACTCGCCCGCCGTGCGGGCGTCGATGATGACGA
Source organism: uncultured Rhodospirillaceae bacterium (assembly GCA_964495295.1). GTDB lineage: Bacteria > Pseudomonadota > Alphaproteobacteria > Rhodospirillales > Defluviicoccaceae > CAZBWP01. Next base: position 1,229 of record CAZBWP010000052.1, read on the forward strand.
CGTCGTCGCCGGCGTCCAAGCGTCGTTTCAGCTCCGCGGCATCGACGAATGGCACTCGCGCCTGATAGCGCGGCAGGTACTTCAGGGCGACGACGGCGCCCAACACCAGGACCAACGCCCAGAACGTGCGGTCGGCAGCGTCCAAGCCGCTCTCCATGCTGGCCTCCGTTTCCCGTGCGGCCACCGTTGCGGCGGCGCGGCGTCTTCTCTACGTAGACGTACCATGACCATCCACCCCGATTCACCCGTTCACGTCATCGGCGGCGGCCTCGCCGGCAGCGAGGCGGCATGGCAGCTGGCCCAGGCCGGCGTGCCCGTGGTGCTGCACGAGATGCGCCCGGTCAAGGCCACCGCCGCCCACCAGACCGCCGCGCTGGCCGAACTGGTCTGCTCCAACTCGTTCCGCTCGGACGACGCCGAGACCAGCGCCATCGGCCTTCTGCACGAGGAGATGCGCCGCCTCGGCTCGCTGATCCTCTCGTGTGCCGACGACCATCGGGTGCCGGCCGGCGCGGCGCTGGCCGTCGATCGCACGAGCTTCAGCGCCGCCGTCGAGGCGAGGCTCGCCGCCTCGCCGCTGATCGCCATTCGCCGCGAGGAGATCGCGGGACTGCCGCCGGCCGACTGGAGTTCGGCGATCATCGCCACCGGGCCGCTGACATCGCCACCGCTCGCAGAGGCGCTGCGGGCGTTGACCGGCGCGGACGCGTTGTTCTTTTTCGATGCCATCGCGCCGATCGTGCATCGCGACTCCATCGACTTCTCCAGGGCCTGGATGCAGTCGCGCTGGGACAAGGGCGACGGCGCCGATTACGTCAACTGCCCGCTGACCGAGCCCGAGTACAACGCCTTCGTCGACGCCGTGCTGGCCGCCGATACCATCGATTTCCGAGAGTGGGAGGCGGACACGCCCTATTTCGAGGGCTGCCTGCCGATCGAGGTGATGGCGCGCCGCGGCCGTCGCACGCTGGCGTTCGGACCCATGAAACCGGTCGGACTGGCCAACCCCCACGACGGCGGCCGCCGCCCCTATGCCGTCGTCCAGTTGCGTCAGGACAACACGCTCGGCACCCTCTACAACATGGTCGGCTTTCAGACCAAGCTCCGCCACGGCGAGCAGACGCGCGTGCTGCGGATGATCCCGGGACTGGAGAGCGCCGAGTTCGCCCGGCTGGGCGGCATCCACCGCAACACGTTCGTCAACAGCCCGCTGATCCTGGATGCGACGTTGCGCGTCAAGGCGCGGCCGACGATTCGCCTCGCCGGACAACTCACCGGCTGCGAGGGCTATGTGGAGAGCGCCGCCGTCGGCCTGCTCGCCGGCCATTTCGCCGCGGCGGAGCGAACGGGCGCCCCGATGGAGTCGCCGCCACCGACGACGGCGCTCGGCGCCTTGCTGGCGCACATCACCGGCGGGGCGGATGCCCGCACCTTCCAGCCGATGAACGTCAACTTCGGTCTGTTTCCGCCGTTCGCCGACGTTGCCGTTGGCGGCGCCCGGCGGCTGAAGGGCGGCGACCGCAAACGCGCCTACGCGGCGCGCGCACGCGCCGATCTGGAGCGCTGGCGGGACGCCGGCTGACACCGACCCCTCGGCACGAGCCTCGGCGCCATACTTGACGCCGGACCAGTCATCTTGGCGCCATACTTGGCGCCGGACTTGGCAACAATTTCAGCGGTCGGTCGTGGTCGGCTGCGACGACGCCGTGCCGTACCCGACTATGGGCGCGGAATCGCCGCACGTCTGAACGCCATGCCCGACGGCCGCAGCCGCGGTCTTCGCCGCGATGCGTTCCAGTTCCACCGCATCGGCGGCCTGGGCCTCGGCAAACAGCAGATTGGCCTGTTGGCAGAAACCGTAGCTCGAGGCCATGCTGCGCTGCGAGGCCTGATTGGCCAAGCGGGTCACCAGTGCGTTGAGATGGCTGTTGGCGCCGGCGCCGTACTGGCGGACGAACATGCCGCGCAACGAATCGCCCTGCGACACCAGATGGTCGCGGAACTTGACGACGAAGTCGTTATAGGCAGCGGAGTTGCGGCATTGCAGGGCGGCAACCATCAACTCCGTTTGCAGGATCCGCGCGTTCAGGGCGCGCTCCTCATGCGGCTGGGCACACCTGGAGCCCGCCTGTGCGGTATCGGTCCCGGCGAATGCGACCAAGCCCATGGTCAGGGCGAGCCCGAACGCCATGCGTCGGCTTTCTCCTCTCGGCATTGTCGTCAATTCTCCTCTGTTGGGTTGGTTTCCGTATGGCAGAAACGATTGGCGAGGGCAACGGTTGAGCGGATTCCCGTGTAATGGTCGCCGGCCACTGTGGTTTTTTTGTGATGCAAGTGCTTGGTCTTCATCCCTTCCTTGCCGAGAGCGGGATGCGCCCGGTGACCGGATAGAGCGGATCGGTAAAGCCGGGAGTTGATGGATGGCCGGGCGCGACGAGGTCGTCGACCAGTGATTCGTCCTCGGCATCGAACGGATGATCCAGCGCCCGCACGTAGTCCTCCCACTGCGCGAGGGTGCGGGGACCGGCGATGACCGCCGTCACCAGCGCATTGTTGAGGACCCAGTTCACCGCGAAGTGCGCGGCGCCGATGCCGCGGCGCCGCGCATGCTCGACGATCCGCTGCGCGCAGGCCAGTGACTCGGGCCGATATTCCGTTTGCATCATGCGCACGTCGCGGCGACCGGCGCGACTGTCGGCGGGCGGCGGCTGGTCCATCCCATACTTGCCCGTCAGCACGCCACGGGCCAGGGGGCTGTAGGGCACGACGCCCAGGCCGTGGTGGGCGCAGGCCGGCAGGATCTCCACCTCCGGCATGCGGTTCATGGCGTTGTAGTAGGGCTGGCAGACGATGGGCCGCGGCACGCCGAGGGCGTGACAGACATGGACGATCTCGGCGATCCGCCAGCCGCGGAAGTTGCTGACTCCCCAGTAACGGATCTTGCCGGCGCGGATCATATCGCCGAGGGCCCCGACGGTCTCGGCAAGGGGTGTGTCGAAATCGTCCCGATGCAGGTAGTAGACGTCGATGTAGTCGGTGCGGAGGCGGCGCAGGCTGGCATCGACTTCGCTGATCAGCCAGCCGCGACCGGCGCCCCGCCTGTTGGGTCCCTCGCCGAGCGGCGCCATCGGATTGCCGACCTTGGTGGCCAGCACCCACCACGGGCGGCGGCGGCCGATCAGCCGGCCGACGATCCGCTCGGACACACCGCGGCCGTAGACGTCGGCGGTGTCGATGAAATTGACGCCGGCCGCATGGGCCGCGTCGACGATGCGTTTCGCTTCGTCGGGACCGGTCCGGTCGCCGAACGTCATGGTGCCGAGGCAGAGGGGCGAGACCCGGAGTCCGCTGTCGCCCAATCGACGGTAGAGCATGATTGCCGTTCCCTGCAAATCGACTCACGCACGGCCCCTCGCTATCATGTTCAGGCCGTCGGCGATACCCGGGGTTGAGCCTCGCGTGCCGACGGTGCATGCTGTTGCCCCTTCGAATGGTCGAAAGGCCCGTCATGTCACCAGTCCGTCAGCGCCGGCGCCGCGTCCGCGGTTTTGTGTGGGTGTTCGCCGTGGCGACGTTGATCGCGTCCGGGCCGGCCGCCGCTCAGCTGGGCCCCTCCTCCGGACCGCCGCCGCCCGGCGCACCGCCGCCAGGGACGGTGCCGGCACCACCGACGGGCGACATCATCGATCCCGGACCGCCGCCCGGCCGCGGCGACATCGTGAACACGGCCACCGACCAACTGTTCAACGCCGTCGCCACCAACGACTTCGCCGGCGTGCAGGCGGCGGTGGCGGCCGGCGGGGACGTCGATGCCATCGACCGCTTCGGCCTCTCACCGATCGACATCGCCATCGACAAGGGCCACTACCAGATCGCCCACTTCCTGTTGTCCGTCCGGAACTTCCAGCCGTCCGGCGGGACCGCCGGGGCGCGCGGCTTGGTCCCCGGCCGGCCGGCGGCGGACCCCGGTCGCGTCCCGCCATCGGCCGCCCGCACCCCCCCGGTCGCGTCGGCGACCGCCGGCGCGCCGGCAGCCGACACCTTCGCGGCGGCGCCGCCCGATCCCGCGCGGGATGCGCGCTTCCGCTGGCCCGCGACCGAGCCGAACCCCTTCGATCCCGCCGTTCCGGTGTTCGGCGGCGTGCTCCCGGGGACCGGCCCTCAGTAGCGGCCGCGCGCCGCGGCCATGGCGACGCGCAGCAGGCGGGAGGGCGTCGGCACGGTTTGCACGCGGCGATCGTGGGGATCGTGATCGGCGGCGCGCAGCCGCTTGAGGTAGACATCGGCCATCGCGCTGACCAGCAGCGCCGGCAGGGCCCGCCGGGGCACGTCGGCACGGGCCGATCGGGCGCGCGCCAGGGTCGTCTCCGCGCGGTCGGCCAGGGTGGCGATGACGCGGCGGACGGGCGGCGGCGCCGGCGCCGAAAACCGCTCCTCCGGCGCGACGCCGGCGGCCCGACACAAGTCCTCAGGCAACAGCGACCGGCGCCAGCGCGCCTGGAACGGCAGCGCCCGGATGGTGCCGATCAGCGCCCAGGCGACGCCGATGTCGCGGCCGACGGTGCTGGGCGTCTCGCCGTCGACGCCGAGCACGGCGAGCGCGAGCCCGGTCAGCGTCGCCGAGGTGTCCGCGGCGTATCGTTCCAGTCCATCGAGACTGACCGGCGGATCGTCGTCCAGGTCGGCGGCGCGCGCGCCGACCAGGACGTCGAACGGCGCCCGCTCGAGCCCGTGACGCCGGACGGCGTCGGCCAGCGGCGCCGCCACCGCATGCCGCGGCGGCGTGCCGGCGAACACCCCGTCCAGCGTGTCCCGCCACCATTGCAGGCGCATGTGCCCGAGCAGCGGTTCGCGGACGACCTCCCGCACGCGGGCGACCTCGACGTTGAAGGCATAGAGCGCCGACAGCGACTCGCGTTCGGCGGGCGCCGCGAACAGCGTCGTCGCGAACCGGTCGTAGTCGAATTGCCGCACCAGCGCGGCGCAGGTGGAGAGTTGGGCCATCGTCGAGGTATCTGTCGCGCGTGGAGTCAGATATAGGGGGAGGCCAGCGACACGGCAGGGCAAGGCGCAATGTCACCACCACCCGGCGACGCCGCGAGAAGCGGCGGCGATGTCGACTTTTCCTTGATGCCGACGCTGTTCGAGGAACGGTACCGGGCGCATGTCAAAGTGCTCGGCCAGTTTTTGCGCCTGGCCGACGGCTTGGTCGACAGCGCGCATCTGTCCCGCGCGGAAAAGCAGGCGCGACTGGAAGTGCTCGACGCGTCGCTGGACGGACGCATCTGCGCGGTGTGGTCGGAGCGGGCCGCGCGCATCACCCGCGCGTTTCACGCTAGCCTGGTCGAGACGGGCGTCTCGCCGGCGCACATGCGGAAGATCATCGCCGCACTGCGCGGCGACGCGGCTGGCGTTACCCACCGCACCTGGGACGATCTGATGCGCTATTGTGATGCCGCAGCAGCACCGATCGGCCGGCACATGATCGAGTTGTTCGGCGAGGACGAGGAGGCCTGCGGCGCGGCGAGCGACGCCGGCTGCGCCGCCCTGCACGTCCTGAAGCAACTGCGCGACTGCCGCGATCAGCGGCTCGCCTTCAACCGGCTGTGCATTCCGGTGCAGTTCATGGACGACGCCATGGTGTCGCTGGAGCACCTGCGGGCGCCGTCGGCGAAGGGGCAGACCCGGGCGGTGATCGATCGGGTGCTGGACGGCGTCGACGTCCTGCTCGCCCGCGCCGCCCCCCTGCCCGCCATCCTCCGCAACCGCGGGCTGCGCCTGCATACGACAATCGTATTGTGCCGCTGCCACAAGCTGCGCCGGCGGTTCCACGAAACCGATCCACTGCAGCAACGCGTCCAACTGGATGGGTTCGAGCGCGCCGCCTGCGTCTGGCGGGCGCGGCTGGACGCGATGCTCGGCCGCGCCTGATCAAGCCGGAGCGCCCGAGACGGCGCGCCTGCCACCGAGGCGGCCCCGCCCTTTCATTCACCCGTGCCGCCATCTATGTTGCGAGGGAACACGGTCATTCGACCCGGAACTCAACCCACGAGAGAGGCGAGCGAACCGATGGCATTCGAACTCCCGGCCCTGCCCTACGACAAGACCGCGCTGGCGCCCCACATCTCCGCCAACACGCTGGATTTCCACCACGGCAAGCACCACAACACCTACGTCGTCAACCTGAACAACCTGACCAAGGACACGCCGCTGGCGAGCCAATCGCTGGAGGACGTGATCAAGGCGGTCGCCGGAGACGCCACCAAGGCGGGCGTCTTCAACAACGCGGCACAGGTGTGGAACCACACCTTCTATTGGCACTGCATGAAGCCGGGTGGCGGCGGCGCCCCGACCGGTGATCTGGCGGCCGCCATCAACGGCGCCTTCGGCTCCTTCGACACGTTCAAGGACGAGTTCAAGACCGCCTGCGTCAGCCAGTTCGGCAGCGGCTGGGGATGGCTGGTGGCCGAGAAGGGTGCACTGAAGATCGCCAAGACCGGGAACGCCGACACGCCGATGGTGCATGGCCAGACGGCGCTGCTGACCTGCGATGTGTGGGAGCACGCCTACTACCTGGACTACCAGAACCGCCGACCCGACTATGTCCAGTCGTTCCTCGACCATCTGGTCAACTGGGATTTCGTCGCCAAGAACCTGGCGGCGGCCTGAACACCCGATCCGCGCGGCCCGGTCCGATCCGGGCCGCGCTCTCGGCCGATCGCCGCATGACGGGATTCTTTACACTCCCGAAACACCGCCTGAGCGGGAACAACCTTCTGAAAACTAGAGTGTTTTGAGCCGCGTGCCGGCATTCGGACAGGGCGCGGTCGAACGAGAGTGTCAAAAAATTTTACAGTTTCCGCCCCCTGCCCATCGGGCGGAGGTCCCAACGCATTGAAATTCCTAACAAAACAAAGTTGGCCCCGGAATTGCATGGAACGGTTCCGTGAAGACGACCGGGACGGTACGCGCCCAACTTTGGTAGCGGCGCCTGGATCGGGATACGGGGCGTCAACGAACGCTTGCGGGACACAAAGCTCAGAGCGGGACTTAAAAGGCTCGGAGCGGGACATAAGGCTCGGGGCGGGACAAAACGGCTCGGAGCGATTTACCTGAAGCGGAGGATAGAGCGGACGAACCGGTCGCAGAACCGGTGAACCGCTCACCGCTTTTCCCTTCCCTTCCCCCTTCCGCGGCGCATGGCAGCATGGCCGGACAGGGCGACACCGTCCGGCGGCCGCGGTTCGCGTTTGCGGCTCAGTCGACGGCGATGAGGGCGGCGGCGACCGGGCGTTCCTCGGTCAGCAGCACGTCGAACGTGCGGCAGGCGGCCCCGGTGTCCATCCACTCCAGCACGATCCCATGCGGCCGGAGCGCTGCGGCGAGACCGGCCGGCGGCGGCACCGCCGTGCGACCGCAGCCGATGAGCAGGATCCCCACCTCCTCCGGACCGTCGAGCACCGGGGCGAGCGTCTCGAGCGTGATCTGATCGGCCGCGGTTGCCGCCCACGCGACGGTTCGTTCGGCGAACACCAACACGGAGCCGGTGTGCACGGTGCCGGCGATGCGGAACCCGCCGTTGCCGTAGCGCTGGATCACCTGCCGCCCGGCCGGCACCCGCGGCGTTACGTCGAGGCCCGACATCAGCCGGGCTCCCCGGCGGTGTCGCCCTCCGCCTCGCCGGCGACGGCCGAGCGCCGCACGCTGAACGACAAAAGCAACGGCACGGCGACGCAGATGGAGGAATAGGTGCCGATCACCACGCCGAACAGGATGGCGAAGCTGAAGCCGCGGATCACCTCGCCGCCAAAGACATAGAGGGCGGCCACCGCAAGCAGCGTGGTAACCCCGGTTATCGTCGTCCGCGCCAGGGTCCGATTGATTGCCTCGTTGTAGAGTTCCGGCAGCGGCCTTGACTTGTATTTGCGTAGATCCTCGCGCACCCGGTCGAAGACGACGACGGTATCGTTGATGGAATAGCCGGCGATGGTCAGAACCGCCGCCACCGTGGACAGGTTGAACTCGAGTCCGAGCAGCGAGAACATGCCGATGGTGGTGACCACGTCGTGCATCAGCGCGATGACGGCGCAGAGGCCGAACTGCCATTCGAAGCGGAACCAGATGTAGAAAAGGATCAGGACCATGGCGATCGCCACGGCGGTGACACCGTCCCAGAACAACTCCTCGCTCACCTGCGGGCCGACGAACTCGATGCGGCGGTACTCGACGGTGTCGCCGAAGGCGCCCCGCACCGCTTCCACGGCCCGCTGCTGCGCCGCCTCGCCCCCCTCCTGTTTCTGGATGCGGATGAGCACCTCGTTCTCGGCGCCGAACTCCTGCAGCGAGACGTCGCCGAGGCCGAGGCCGGACAGCTGGCCGCGCATGGCGGCGATGTCCGCCGGGCCCTCGGTCCTCACCTCGATGAGCAGCCCGCCGACGAAGTCGATGCCATAGTTGAGACCGCGGATCGCGAACAGCGCGATCGACGCCACGACCATGCAGAGGGAGAGGGCGAAGAAGATCCGGCGATAGGGGACGAACTGAACGTTGGTTTCGGCGGGGATCAGCCTCAGGCCGCGCAGCATGGCTCGCTCCTCACACCGTAAGTTCCTGCGGGCGGGCGCGCCGCAGCCACATCACCACGATCAGACGGCTGACCATGATCGCGGTGAAAAAGGAGGTGACGATGCCGATGGACAGGGTGACCGCGAAGCCTTTCACCGGCCCGGACCCGACCATGAAGAGCGCCGCCGCGGCGATCAGCGTCGTCAGGTTGGAGTCGATGATGGTCCCCATGGCGCGCGAGTAGCCAGCGTCGATCGCCGAGATCGGCGTGCGGCCGAGCCGGGTTTCCTCGCGGATCCGCTCGAAGATCAGGACGTTGGCGTCGACCGCCATGCCGACGGTCAGCACGATGCCCGCGATGCCGGGAAGGGTGAGCGTCGCCTGCAAAACCGACAGGAGAGCCGCCATGAGGACGATGTTGAGGATCAGCGCCACGTTCGCCATCAGGCCGAACAGCCCGTAGGCGACGGCCATGAACACGATGACGGCGGCGAGCCCGATGACCCCGGCGATCTTGCCGGCGGCGACGGAGTCGGCGCCGAGCCCCGGCCCGACGGTGCGTTCCTCGAGAATGGTGAGCGGCGCCGGCAGGGCGCCAGCGCGCAGCAGCAGCGCCAGATCGTTCGCGCCCGCCACGGTGAAGCTGCCGCTGATCTGGCCGCGGCCGCCGCGGATCGGCTCGCGGATCACCGGCGCGCTGATGACCTTGCCATCCAGCACGATGGCGAGGCGTTCGCCCACGTGTTCCGTCGTCGCGTCGGCAAAGCGCCGGCCGCCGACGGTGTCGAAGGCGAAGTTGACGATCGGCTCGTTGGTGCGCTGGTCGAAGCTCGGGCTTGCGTCCGACAGGTTCTCGCCGCTGACCACGACGCGCTTGCGCACCAGATAGAGGGGCTGTTCGCTCGGGTCGTCCGGGTGCGCCGTTGGCATCAATTCGGAGCCTGGCGGCACCCTGCCGCGCGCCGCTTCCGCGGCCGACATGCGCGAGTCCACCAGATGGAACGACAGCTTCGCCGTTTGGCCGAGCAGCTCCTTCATCCGCTCGGGATCGTCGATGCCCGGCAACTGCACCAGGATCCGGCTTTCGCCCTGACGCTGGATGGTGGGCTCGCGGACGCCGGTCTCGTCGATCCGCCGGCGAATGATCTCTTGCGACTTCTGGACGGCCGAGCGGGCGCGTTCCTCGGCCATCTGCGGCGTCAGTTCCACGTAGAGCCGGCCGCCGGCGGCGTCGCGCACCTGGGTATCGCGACCGATCTCCCGCAGCAGCGCGCGCGCCCGCTCCAGGTCGGCAGGCTCCTTGATGGTGACCGCGGCCGCCCCCTGGTCAACACCCAGATCGGTGTAGAGGATTCGCGCTTGGCGCAACTGCTGCCGTATTTCGTCGACGGTCGACTCCATGAGTTCGCGGAGCACGGCGGCCGTGTCGACTTCCAGGAGCAGGTGCGAGCCACCCTGCAGATCGAGCCCAAGGCTGATCTGCTGATTCGGCAGCCAGTCCGGCAGCGTGTCGGCGGTCCGCCGGTCGACCAGGTTGGGCGCGGCGAAGACGATCCCGAGCACGCAGACGGCGATGATCAGGACAATCTGCCACCGGGGGAAATGAACCATGGACCAGGCCGCCGGGGGCTAGGACTTGCCGCCGAGCAGCTTTTTCAGCACCGAGCCGCCGCCCTGTTGGCCGCCCGAGCCGCCGCCGGACTCGCCACCGCCACCCGAACCACCGCCACCCGAACCACCGCCACCCGAACCACCGCCGCTGTCCGGCGCCGGCTGGGATTTGCTGATGACCGACGAGATCAGCGGCCGATGCACGCGAACCCTGACGTTTTCCGCCACCTCCACCTGCACCTCGTGGTCGTCGATCACCTTGGTGACGGTGCCGATGATGCCGCCGCCGGTGACGATCTTGTCACCTCGCCGGACCGACGCCAGCATCTGCTTGTGCTCCTTCATCCGCTTCTGTTGCGGCCGGATCAGCAGCAGGTAGAAGACGACGAACACCAGCGCCATCATGATAATCATCTCGAAGCCGCCCCCGCCGGGTGCAGCGTCACCGGCCTGGGCAAAGGCCTCCTTGACGAACATGGAATCTCCTATCGACGTGAGCGTTGCCGCCTCATGGAACGGCGGACTATAGCGGCGGTGCCCGGCGATGCAAATCCCTCCGCCGCGCGCGTCAGGGCGATCGGGCCGGAGCGTGTGCGATGCGGGGCGGCCGTTGCCGGCGGTGGGACCGAGCCGGCTCGCGCGCCCTCGGCTCTGAACGCGGGGTCGTGCCGTGAACCGGGGACGGGGTTCAGGGGTTTGCCGCGGCGCCGTCAGCCAGTGCCGGAGTTGGCCGAGACGCCCGCCCGAGGACATGGCCGACCACCGCCATGTGGTCACGGCTGGTTCGTTCCCAGGTGAATGCCTCGACGTGAGCGCGAGTCGCCGCGCGGTCGGGGTAATGGGCGAACAGCGCGCGGGCGGCCGCCGCCACCGCCGCCGGCGTGCGTTCATCGATCAATAGGCCGGCCGCCGGCGCGTTCACCACCTCCGGCGTTCCCCAGACTCGCATCGCCAGCACCGGCGTGCCGCAAGCCATGGACTCCATGATCACGTTGGGGATGCCCTCGCGCGACGAACACAGGACGAGCGCATCGGCGGCGCGGTAATAGTCGGGAAGCAGCGTCTGCTCCACGAGGCCGAGGAAGCGGACCCGGTCGCCGACGCCGAGGCGCTCGGCCAGCGCTTCCAGCGTCCGCCGGTCGGCGCCGTCGCCGGCGATGAACAGATCGGTCTCGGGCAAGTCGGTGAGCGCCTCGATGGCGATGTGATGCCCCTTGAGTTCGATGAGATGGCCGACGGAAAGCAGGGTCCGGCGTGTCATGCCGAGGCGGGCGCGGACCGCCGGCCGATCCGTGGCCGGCGAGAACAGCGTCAGGTCGACACCGTGCAGCACCACGTGGGCGCTCTGCGGATCGATGCCCATGTCGACCATCGCATCCTTCAGCGCCTGGCACACCGCGGTCAGGCCGCCGGCGTGCCGCGCCGCCCAGCGGATCATCCGGCGCGGCAGCGGGTGGCGGGGAATCGAATGGATGTCGGAGCCGAACGCGGTCATCGTGTAGGGCT
>CAZBWP010000053.1:0-10036 GCA_964495295.1 uncultured Rhodospirillaceae bacterium
GCTCGGCTTCGTTGGCATCTGCGTCGGCGCCTACATGTCCTTCGACCACGTGCGCGGCCGCATCGACCACTTCTTCGACCCGACGACCGGCAGTGACGGCTATCAGGTGTCGCGGGCCATGCAGGCGTTCCAGAGCGGCGGCCTGTTCGGCCGGGGCCCCGGCGAGGGCCGGATCAAGGAGGTCCTGCCCGACGCCCATTCCGACTTCATCCTCGCCGTCGCCGGTGAGGAGTTCGGCGTCGTGCTTTGCGTCGCGCTGGTGGGCCTGTTCGCCTTCGTCGTGCTGCGCGGTCTGACCCGGGCGCTGCGCAACGACGATCTGTTCGTCGTGCTTGCCGGTGCCGGCCTGCTCGCCCAGTTCGGGCTGCAGGCGCTGATCAACATGGCGTCGACCCTCAACCTGATCCCGCCCAAGGGCATCACGCTGCCGTTCATCTCCTATGGCGGCTCGGCGACCATGGCCCTGGCGCTCGCCGTCGGCATGATCCTGGCGCTGACCCGCGAGCGGGCCGGCGGGAGTGCACCCCGATGACGGCGCCGCTCGTCCTACTCGCCGCCGGTGGCACCGGGGGTCACGTGTTTCCGGCCCAGGCGCTCGCTGCGGTCTTGCGTGCCCGCAATCTGCGCTTGGCGATGATCTCCGACCGTCGCGGCGATGCCTTTGCCGACATGGAGGTGCACTGCATCGCCGCCGGCGGGATTGCCGGCCGCGGCCCGTTGGCCCGCGCCGGCGCGATCGCCCAACTCGGCCAAGGCACCGTCCAGGCGTTCGGCCTGCTGCGTCGTCTGGCGCCCGCGGTCGTCGTCGGTTTCGGTGGCTACGCCTCGGTGCCGGCGGTGTTGGCGGCGACGTGGAGCGGCAGACGGACGTTGATCCACGAGCAGAATGCCGTGCTCGGCCGGGCCAATCGCCTGCTGGCGCCCCGCGTCGACCGCATCGCCACGGCGTTCGCGACGGTCGCCCGAATTCCGGCCGATGCGCGTGTGGTGCTGGTGGGCACACCGGTGCGGCCCGCCTTTCTCGATCACGTCGCCGCCGCCTACACACCGCCCGCGGGCGATCAGCCGGTCCGTCTGCTGGTCCTCGGCGGCAGCCAGGGCGCGCACGTGTTCAGCGAGTTGGTCCCGGCGGCCGTGTCGGTGCTGCCCGACGCCTGTCGCCGCCGCCTGCGGATTGCGCAGCAGTGCCGGCCGGAGGATCTGGACGCGGCGCGCGCGGCCTATGCCGCCATCGGCGCCGACGTGGAACTGGCCACCTTCTTCGCCGACGTGCCGGCGCGCCTGCGGGCGGCCCATCTGGTGATCTCGCGCGCCGGCGCATCCATGGTTTCGGAGATCACCGTCGTCGGCCGGCCGGCGTTGCTCGTACCCTTCCCGCATGCCATCGACGATCACCAGACCGCCAACGCCCGCGCCGTCGCTGCGGCGGGCGGCGCCTGGGTCCTCGATCAGGCGACGCTGACCGCGGAATCCCTCGCGGCCCGGCTGCAAGCCCTCCTCGCCGATCCACCGGCTCTCGCCGCCGCCGCCGCCGGTGCCGCGCGGATTGGCCGGGCCGATGCTGCCGACCGCCTCGCCGACGCCGTCTGCGCGCTGGTCGGCGAGAACGGCGATCGCCGGGACGGGAGGGCCGCGGCATGAAGGCGCTTCCCCTCGACGTCGGCACCATCCACTTCGTCGGCATCGGCGGCATCGGCATGTCGGGGATCGCCGAACTGCTGCACAACCTCGGCTACGCGGTGCAGGGCAGCGATCTGGGCGAGAACGCCAACACCCAGCGGCTGCGCCGGCTCGGCGTGCCGGTGACGGTCGGGCACGACGTCGCCAACATCGGCGAGGCCCGCGTCGTCGTCGTCTCGTCGGCGGTCAAGCCCGACAACGTCGAGGTGGCGGAAGCCCGGCGGCGCTTGGTGCCGGTGGTTCGCCGTGCCGAGATGCTGGGCGAGTTGATGCGCCTCAAATGGTCGATCGCCATTGGCGGCACCCACGGCAAAACGACGACCACCTCCATGCTGGCAGCGCTGCTGGATACCGCCGGCCTCGATCCCACCGTCGTCATCGGCGGCATCATCAACGCTTGGGGGTCCAACGCGCGCCTCGGCAGTGGCGATTGGATGGTCGCCGAGGCCGACGAGTCCGACGGCACCTTCCTGAAGCTGCCGGCGACCGTGGCGGTCGTCACCAACATCGATCCGGAGCACCTGGACCACTACGGCACCTTCGATGCGTTGCGCGAAGCCTTCGCGGCGTTCGTCGCCAACATCCCGTTCTACGGCTTCGCGGCGCTGTGCATCGATCACCCGGAAGTGCAGGCGCTGATCCCCCGGGTCTCGGAACGCCGCATCATCACCTACGGGTTCTCCGCCCAGGCCGACGTGCGCGGCGTCGACGTCGCCCCCGGTCCCGGTGGCATGCGCTTCGCCGCCGTGCTCACCGACCGCAAGAGCGGCGTCGAACATCGGATCCCCGATCTCATGTTGCCGATGGTCGGCCGCCACAACGTGTTGAACGCGCTCGCCGTGGTCGCCATCGCCCACGAGTTGGGACTGGACGATGCGGTGCTGCGCCGCGCGCTCGCCGGCTTCGAGGGCGTCAGCCGGCGGTTCACCCGGACCGGCGAGGTCGACGGCATCACCATCATCGACGACTACGGCCACCACCCGGTCGAGATCGCCGCGGTGCTGGAGGCGGCGCGCATGGTGACCCGGGGTCGGCTGATCGCCGTCGTCCAGCCACATCGCTATTCACGCCTGCGGGACCTGTTCGAGGAGTTCTGCGCCTGCTTCAACGATGCCGATGTGGTCATCGTCGCCGATGTCCACGCCGCCGGCGAGGCGCCGATCGAGGGCATCGACCGCGACTCCCTGGTCGAAGGCCTGCGCGCCCACGGGCACCGCCGGGCGCTGCCCCTGCCGACGCCGGAAGCGCTCGCCGCGCTGGTCAACGCCGAGGCGGCGTCGGGTGACATCGTCGTCTGCCTCGGCGCCGGCAGCATCAGCGGCTGGGCCCGGGCCCTGCCCGGGGAACTGGCGCTACTCAAGGCCGGAACCGCGGAGGGGCGATCATGATGACGGCCCGACTCCCGGAATCCCGTCTGCTGGAGCGGCTGCCCCCGGTGCGCGGGCGGTATCGCGAGGCGGCGCCGCTGGCCGATGTCACTTGGTTTCGCGTCGGCGGCCCGGCGGAGGTCCTGTTCCGTCCGGCCGACGAAGCCGACCTGGCGACGTTCCTCGCCGGCAGGCCGTCCGATGTTCCCGTCACCGTGCTCGGCGTCGGCTCCAACGTGCTGGTGCGCGATGGCGGCATCCCCGGCGTCGTCATCCGTCTCGGCCGTGGCTTCACCGAGACCGTCATTGCCGGCGACCGGATCACGGCGGGCGCTGCTGCCCTCGACCTGAACGTTGCCCGCTCCGCGTCCGTCGCTGGTCTCGCCGGCCTCGAGTTCCTCTCGGGCATCCCCGGCACCATCGGCGGGGCTGTGAGAATGAACGCCGGGGCCTATGGCGCGGAGATCCGCGATGTGCTGATCGAGGCCCGCGCCGTCGACGGTGACGGCGGCGTTCATGTCGTGCCGGCGGCCCGGCTCGGCTTTACCTATCGCAAGTGCGCGGCGCCCTCCGACTGGATCTTCACCGCTGCCGTCCTCCGCGGCACGGCCGGCGACCGCGTGGCGATCCAGGCGCGCATGGCGGAGATCAAGGCGGCTCGCGAAGCCACCCAGCCGGTCCGCTCGCGCACCGGCGGCAGCACGTTCACCAACCCGCCGGGCGCCAAGGCCTGGGAGTTGATCGACCACGCCGGCTGCCGCGGCCTCAGCATCGGCGGCGCGCAGGTCTCGGAACGCCACTGCAACTTCCTGATCAACACCGGTGGTGCCACCGCCGCCGACCTGGAGCGGCTGGGCGAGGAGGTGCGGCGGCGCGTCCGCTTGGCATGCGGCGTAGATCTGCACTGGGAAATCCGCCGCCTCGGCGTGCCGGCCGACGGCCCGCGCATTCGGGAGGTGCAGTGATGAGCCGACGCGTGGTGGTGCTGCTGGGCGGCTGGTCGGCCGAACGCGAGGTATCGCTGGTCAGTGGCGCCGCCTGCGCCCGGGCCCTCGCCGACGCCGGCTATCAGGTCGACACGGTCGATCCGACGCGCGACCTCGGCGAGCTCGTCCGCCGGCTGACGCCCGCCCCCGACGCGGTGTTCAACGCGCTGCACGGGCGCTGGGGCGAGGACGGCCGGATCCAGGGACTGCTCGACATTCTCGCCATCCCCTACACCCATTCCGGTCCGCTTGCGTCGGCCATGGCGATGGACAAGCCGGTCGCCAAGACGCTGTTCCGCGCCGCCGGAATCCCGGTTGCCGATCACGTCATCTGCGACCGGGCGACCCTGGCCGCGGGGCCGGTGATGGACCCGCCTTATGTGATCAAGCCGCTGGACGAGGGCTCCAGCGTCGGCGTCAAGATCGTCCGCGCCGGCGATGCGCCCCCGGCGATCGCCGGCGAGCCATGGCCGTGGGGCGAGCACGTCATGGTCGAACGTTTCGTCCCCGGCCGCGAGCTTACCGTCGCGGTCATGGGCGACCGCCCGTTGGCGGTGACGGAGATCACCACCGACCGCGGCTTCTACGATTACGACGCCAAGTACGCGCCCGGCGGATCACGCCACGTCATTCCCGCGGACTTGGCGCCGGATGTCTACGCCGAGGTGCTGCGACTGTCGCTGCTCGCCCACCAGGCGCTCGGTTGTCGCGGCGTCAGCCGCGCCGACCTCCGCTACGACGGCCAGACGCCGGTCATGCTCGAGGTCAACACGCAGCCAGGCATGACGCCGACGTCGCTGGTGCCAGAGCAGGCGGCGCATGTCGGCATTTCGTTTCGCGATCTCGTGGTCTGGATGGTGGAGAACGCGACATGCGAGTCCTGAAGCGTCTCGTTCCCAAGTGGCCGATGATCCTGCGCTGGGGTGGCGCGGGGCGCCACGGCCAGCCGCGGCGACGGGTCGTGCCTTGGTGGCGGACGACGCAAGGGCGGGCGCTCACGGTCGGTTTGCCGGTCCTGCTGACGGTGGCGACGGTGGCCTGGGGCTGGCAGGCGCGCTGGCCGGCGCGGGCCGCCGATTGGGCCGGTGACCGGTTCGACGACGCGATGGTCGGCCTCGGCTTCGCGGTCGGCGAGGTCTGGGTCGTCGGCCGCAACGAGACCCCGCGCGGCGATCTGATCGCGGCCATCGCCGTCGCCACCGGCGACCCCATTCTCGACGTCGACTTGGCGGCCCTGCGCGACCGGGTGCGCGACCTGCCCTGGGTGCGCGAGGCGTCGGTCCGTCGGGTGCTGCCGGGCACGTTGATCGTCGAAGTGCGCGAGCGTGCGCCCCTGGCGCGCTGGCAGCACCAGGGCGAATTCGCGCTGATCGACGAGACGGGCGAGGTGCTCTCCCGCGATGGCCTTGCCCGGTTCACGGATCTGCCGGTCGTCGTCGGCGTTGATGCCCCGCCCCACGCCGCCGCCCTGCTGACGCTGTTGCGTGCCGACAGCGCGCTGTTCGAGCGGGTGCGCGCGGCCGTCCGCTTCGGCGGCCGGCGCTGGAACGTCCACCTGGAGGGCGACGTGGTGGTGCGGCTGCCGGAAATCGACGCCGCCGCCGCCTGGCTGCGCCTCGCCAGCTATCAGCGCCAGCACCGGGTGCTCGATCAGAACGTGCAGGTGCTCGACCTGCGCTTTCCCGATCAGGTCATCGTCCGGCTGCGGGAGACACCCGGTCATGCGCCCGTCGTCGCCGGCCGCGACACCTGAGGAAACGAAAACCATGAAGGCCCCATCGGACTCAACGCCCGTGAGCAGAACCGCCAGCCCCGACAAACCCGTGTCCGTGAAGCTCCGCAACGGGCTGATCGCCGCCCTCGACGTCGGCACCACGAAAATCGCCTGCGCCATCGCGCGCACCAGCGAGGCCGGCGTGCCGCGGGTCGTCGGCTTCGGGCACCAGGCGTCGCAGGGGCTGCGCCGTGGCACCATCGTTGATCTGGACGCCGCCGAGGCGTCGATCCGCAGCACCGTCGAGGCGGCCGAGCGGATGGCCGGCGAAAACATCCGTGAGGTGACGCTGAACGTCGCCGCCGGCGCGCCGCAGTCGCATCTGGTGGCCTACGAGATTGCCATCTCGGGGCACGAGATCGGCGAGGCCGACGTGCGCCGCATCCTCGATCCCGCGGCGTTCGCCGACTCGGTGCCGCCCGATCACGAGATCCTGCACACGATCCCGGTCGGCTACACGGTCGACGGCACGCGCGGCGTCGCCGACCCGCGCGGCCTTTTCGGCCAGCGGCTGGGCGTCAACCTGCATCTGATCACCGGCGCGTCGGGACCGGCCCGCAATCTCGCCACGTGTATCAACCGCTGCCACCTGGACATCGCCGGGCGGGTCGTCAACGGCTGGGCGTCGGCCCTCGGCTGCCTCGTCCAGGACGAGATGTCGCTGGGGGTGACGGTGGTCGACATCGGCGGCGGCACCACGTCGGTCGCCGTCTTCTTCGATGGCGAACTGGTGCACACGGACCTGATCCCGCTGGGCGGCAGCCAAGTGACCAGCGACATCGCGCGCGGCCTGTCGACGCCGCTCGCCCAGGCCGAGCGCGTCAAGACGCTGCACGGCAGTTGCATGCCGTCTTCCTCGGACGACCGTCAACTCGTCGACATTCCCCCCATCGGCGGCGAGAGCGCGGTCGAGCCGACACAGGTTCGCCGCTCGGTAATGGTCGGCATCATCCGGCCGCGGATGGAAGAGATCTTCGAGATGGTGCGCGTTCGCCTGGAGGACGCCGGTTTTGAGAGCTTCGCCGGACGCCGAGTGGTGCTGACCGGCGGTGGCAGCCAGTTGCCGGGCGCCGCCGACCTCGCGGCGATGATCATGGACAAGCGGGTTCGGCTGGCGCGCGCGCAGGCGATCCCCGGCAGTCCCGATGCCGCCAGCGGACCGGCGTTCGCGACGGTCACCGGGCTGCTGCGTCACGCCGTGCAGCAGGCGGGCAAGGTCGGCGACGGCACCTATCAGCCGACGGCGGAACCGGCCGGCCGGTTCGCCCGGCTCGGACAATGGCTGCGCGAGAATTTCTGACCCGGAAGACAGTGCCCCGAAACCCATTACAGACGAGCGAAAAAGGACTGGAGGCTGAAATGACCATCAATTTGAGCGTACCCCCTGAAATGACGGCCCGTGACCTGAAGCCCAAGATCACCGTGATCGGCGTCGGCGGCGCTGGCGGCAACGCCGTCAACAACATGATCCGCTCGCAACTGGACGGCGTCGAGTTCGTGGTCGCCAATACCGACGCCCAGTCGCTGAGCAGTTCCCAGGCGACCCGCCGGGTGCAACTCGGCGTGACCATCACCCAGGGCCTGGGGGCCGGCTCGCGGCCGGAGATCGGCCGCATCGCCGCCGAGGAAGCGCTGGAGGACATCGTCGACGAACTGCGCGGCTCGAACATGGTGTTCATCGCCGCCGGCATGGGCGGCGGCACCGGCACCGGCGCCGCGCCGATCATTGCCCGGGCGGCGCGCGAGCAGGGCATCCTCACCGTGGGAGTGGTCACCAAGCCGTTCCACTTCGAAGGCGCGCACCGCATGCGCATCGCCGAGGCCGGCATCGAGGAGATGGAAAGCTTCGTCGACACCCTGATCATCATTCCGAACCAGAACCTGTTCCGCATCGCCAACGAAAAGACCACCTTCGCCGACGCCTTCAACATGGCCGACGACGTGCTCTACTCGGGCGTGCGTGGCGTCACCGACCTGATGGTCATGCCCGGGCTCATCAACCTGGACTTCGCCGACATCCGCTCGGTGATGAGCGAGATGGGCAAGGCGATGATGGGCACGGGGGAATCGGAAGGCGAACGCCGCGCGCTGCAGGCGGCGGAGGCGGCGATCTCCAATCCGCTGCTCGACGACATGACCATGAAGGGCGCGCGCGGCGTGCTCATCAACATCACCGGCGGCCCGGACCTCACGCTGTTCGAGGTCGATGAGGCGGCCAATCGCATTCGCAGCGAAGTCGACCCCGATGCCTACATCATCTTCGGCTCGACCTTCGATGACACCATGCACGGCAAGATGCGGGTCTCGGTGGTTGCCACCGGCATGGACTCCCAGGCATCGGCGCGGCCGGTGCCGACCCTGCTCAACCTGGTCGAGCCCACCGGCACACCGGCCGAGGTCAAGAAAGGCGACGCCCCGGAACAGCGGCTGGCGGCTCGCGCCGGCCTCGCGGCGGTGCCAGCGGAGTCGGATGAGGCGACGGCGGATGACGACCTGGAGGCGGCCGACGATCTGCCGGAGCTGCGATCCCTGCCGCGTCAGGCGACCGCCTTCGCCGCATCCCACGCCGTCGGTGACACCTTCATTCCGCCCGCGCCGGCCGCCCGCGCCGCCCCCGAGCGGTCCAGCGCGCCCGGTCGTGCGGTGGCCGCGGACGCCGCCGACGCGAAGGGGCAGCGCCCCAGGGTCGCTTCGCTGTTCGCTCGGGTCACCGGTGGTGGCCGTACCGGGCGAACCACTGCCGCCGAGCCCGCGGCGGACACCCGCGCCGAAGCCGAGGGCGCGCCGCGCCGCGCCTCCCGCGCCGGGGTGTGGGGAGATGCGCGGAGTGATTCGCCGTCCGAGCGATCCGCCGAATCGGCGCCGGCGGCCGATCGCGGTCGGCGGCTGGGTGGCGTGTCCGCGGACGATCGGCTGGCGGTTTCACAGCCGAGCGACGATCTCCTGGATATCCCGGCCTTTCTCCGCCGTCAGGCCA
This sequence comes from uncultured Rhodospirillaceae bacterium, assembly GCA_964495295.1. Taxonomy (GTDB): domain Bacteria; phylum Pseudomonadota; class Alphaproteobacteria; order Rhodospirillales; family Defluviicoccaceae; genus CAZBWP01. The sequence goes on from CAZBWP010000053.1 coordinate 8,785, forward strand.
ACTAGCAAAGCCTGCGGGGACAAGGGTAACATTCGGTAACAATCTGTGATTTGAGTGCTTCCGGGGCGTCGGTTAGCTGTCTCCCGGAAGCACTCTGTTAGCCGCACTGCTTGTTCCTTTCCTCGGTGAAAAGAATAGTTTGGCGACGGGGGCGAGATAACACCGCAACATCTTTTTGGGATCGTAGAACAGGTAGCCGGATGATGGGGACGTATCACGCTGTCGATCGCGGCTGGACATTCGAATCGCGCAGGGCGGTCCCCCAGCGGACGCTGCGATCGCCGATTCGTTGTCGCGGGGTCGGTTTGCACTCGGGTCAGCCGGTATCGATGTTGATGCGGCCGGCGGGACCGGACCAGGGAATCACCTTCGTGCGTACCGACGTGCGCGGTCGCCCGACGATCCCGGCGCGGTGGGACCGGGTGGCCGACACCCGGCTTTGCACGGTCGTCGCCAACGACGACGGCATCTCCGTGAGCACCATCGAGCACCTGATGGCGGCCTTCGCCGGCGTCGGCGTTGACAACGTCATCGTCGAGGTCGACGGCCCCGAACTGCCGATCATGGACGGCAGCGCCGAGCCGTTCGTGTTCCTGTTGCACTGCGTCGGCCTCGTCGCCCAGGCGAGTCCGCGCCGCGCGCTCAAGATCATCGCGCCGGTCAGCGTCGACGGGAACGGATGGTCCGTGTCGATGAGCCCCGGGGCCGGCTTTTCGCTCGACGTCGAGATCGATTTCCCGAGCGCCGTCATCGCCAACCAGTCGATCGATCTCGGCTTTGGCGAAGGCACGTTCGAGCGCGAGTTGGCGCGGGCGCGGACGTTCGGGTTCCTCGAAGAGGTCGAACGCTTGCGCGCCGCCGGTCTGGCCCGCGGCGGCTCCCTCGACAACGTGGTCGTCGTCACCGGCGACGGCGTGATGAACGAGGACGGGCTGCGTTTCGGCGACGAGTTCGTGCGTCACAAGGCGCTCGATGCGGTCGGCGACCTCTATCTGGTCGGCGCGCCGATCATCGGTCACTTCCAGGGGCTGTGCAGTGGCCATGCCGCCAACAACCGGCTGCTGCGGGCGCTGTTCGCCGACTCGACTGCCTGGGAGTGGGAGACACTCCGCGTCGGCGACAGCCGCGATGCCGGCCGGTCGGCCCGCGGCCCGCTGGCCCTGGCGGCCGCCGGCTCCGCCTGAGCCCCCGCGTCGCCGGCCCCAAGTTTCGGCCCCAAGTTTCGGCCCCAAGTTTCGGGACGATCCGCCGG
>CAZBWP010000053.1:10136-12862 GCA_964495295.1 uncultured Rhodospirillaceae bacterium
CGGCCCCAAGTTTCGGCCCCAAGTTTCGGCCCCAAGTTTCGGGACGATCCGCCGGCGATCACCGTTGGCAGCGCGGGCCGGTTTGGACGCCGGCCCGCAGGCTGTGCTATACGCTCTCTCGTCACGACGTCGCGACGAACGGACCGAGGCATGAACCGATCTCTCACCATGGGAATGCGTTGGCGGCGGCTGCCAGCGTTCGCCGGCTTGGCCGGGGCTCTCGTACTCGCCGCCTGTTCCAGCACCGACGTACGGCCGGAGTATCAGGAGGAGCCGGTCGAACAGCTCTACAACCAAGCGATGGACGCCATGGAGGCGGAGCAGTACAAGCGGGCGAGCGGCCTGTTCGACGAAGTCGAACGCCAGCATCCGTACTCCACTTGGTCGACGCAGGCGCAGATCATGTCCGCCTATGCGTATTATCAGGCCGACGATTACGACGATGCGATCGCCGCGCTGGACCGCTTCATTCGACTGCATCCGGCCAACGAGAACGTGCCCTACGCCCATTATCTGATCGGCCTGAGCTACTATGAGCGGATCTCCGACGTCGGCCGTGATCAGAACATGACGAAAGACGCGCGCGAGGCGTTCGAGACCCTGGTCTCCCGCTACCCGGACAGCCGCTACAGCCGCGATGCCAAGCTGAAGCTGGACCTGATCAACGATCATCTGGCGGGGAAGGAGATGGACGTCGGCCGCTATTACCTGATTCGCGGCTACTACCTTGCGGCGATCAACCGGTTCCAGACCGTCGTCCGCGAATACCAGACGACAACCCACGTCCCCGAGGCGCTGCACCGGCTCGTCGAGGCCTATTCGGCGGTCGGCCTCGAAGAGGAGGCGCGCAAGTCGGCGGCCGTCCTTGGCCACAACTTCCCGGGTAGCGAGTGGTACATCGACTCTTACCAGCTGGTCGAGAACGTGGATGTTCGGGAGCAGGACAGGGACCCCTGGTACAAGTTCTGGTAGGCCCCTCGGTCGGGCGCCGACTCGATGCTCGCCACGCTCTCCATTCGTGACGTGGTCCTGATCGACCGGCTCGACCTCGCGTTCGAGCCGGGGCTGTGCGCGCTCACCGGCGAAACCGGCGCCGGCAAGTCGATTCTTCTGGATGCCCTGGGCCTCGCCTTGGGGGCGCGCGCCGAGGCCCGTCTGGTGCGCCACGGCGCCGAGCGGGCCGTGGTCACGGCAGCCTTCGACGCCCCCGCCTCGGCCCAACTTGCGGCGCTGTTCGCCGAACATGGTCTCGATGCCTCCCTGGAGTCCGGCGAAAACCCTGCCGCGACCACCGCCGGCGGCGCCGACGGCCAGCTGATCGTCCTGCGCCGGGTGCTGAGCGCCGATGGCCGGTCGCGCGCCTTCGTCAACGATCAGCCGGTGGGCGTGGCCCTGCTCAAGGCGATCGGCGAGCAATTGGTGGAGATCCACGGCCAGTTCGAAAGCCAGCGGTTGCTCGACGCGGCGGCGCATCGCGATCTGCTCGACGCCTTCGGTGGCCACGCCGCCCTGCGCGCCGCGACGGCCGAGACACGGCGGGCCTGGCGGGAGGCGGAGCAGGCGCACGCCGCCGCGGTCTCGGACCTGGCGGCGGCGCGTCGCGACGAGGACTGGTTGCGCCACGCCACCGACGCCCTCTCCGCCCTGGCGCCGACTCTCGGCGAAGAGCAGGCGTTGTCCGAGCGCCGCACGCTGCTGATGGGCGCCGAGAAGCTGCTGCAGGCCATGGACGAGGCGGCGCGGGATGTCGGCGGCGGTGTCGGCGTCTCCGGCGGCGGCCCCGGTGGCGTCTCCGGCGGCGGTCGCGGCGTCGATGCCACCCTGCGATCCGCCGTGCGCGTCCTGCAGCGGGTCGCGGGCTTGGCCGAGGGGCGGCTCGATCCCGCCATCGCAGCACTCGACCGCGCCGCCTCGGAGGCCGAGGAGGCGATGGCGCAGCTGGAGCGCGCCGCCGCCGAACTGGACCTGGATCCGCGCCAGCTGGAAGCGGTGGAGGAGCGGCTGTTCGCGCTGCGAGCCGCCGCCCGCAAGCACGACGTCCCGGTCGACGCGCTCCCCGACCTGCTCGCGGCGCTGCGGGCGCGGCTCGCCGCGGTGGAGGATGGTTCCGATGCCGTGGCGCGACTGGCGGCGGGCCTGGCGGTGGCGCGCGCCGCCTACGAATCTGCCGCCGGGAGTCTGACCGCGGCGCGCCGGACGGCGGCCGCGCGGCTCGATGCCGCGGTCGCCGGCGAACTGGAGCCGCTGCGGCTGGCCAAGGCGCGTTTCCTCACCCGCATCGCGCCGCTGCCGGAACGGGAATGGGGCGATGCCGGCGTTGATCAGGTGGAGTTCGAGGTCGCCACCAACCCCGGGGCGCCGCCGGGACCGCTCGCCCGCATCGCCTCGGGCGGCGAGATCGCCCGCTTCATGCTGGCGCTCAAGGTGGTGCTGGCGCGCGCCGATCCGGTGCCGACGCTGGTCTTCGACGAGGTGGACGCCGGCATCGGCGGCGCCGTCGCCGCCGCGGTCGGCGAACGGCTGGCGCGCCTGGCCGAGGACGTGCAGGTGCTGGTGGTCACCCACTCGCCCCAGGTGGCGGCCCGCGGCGCCGCCCACTGGCGCGTCGCCAAGGCGGCCGAGGGCGACCGCACCCGCACCTTCGTCGACGTCCTCGGTCCGGGCGAGCGCACCGAGGAGATCGCCCGCATGCTGGCCGGCGCGCGGGTCACCGACGAGGCCCGGGC
>CAZBWP010000054.1:0-12729 GCA_964495295.1 uncultured Rhodospirillaceae bacterium
GTCGCCGCGACCGTCGCCGCCGTCGCTGCCGCTGGCGAAGTCGCCCGGCGAGCCGCCGCCGCCGCCCGAGGCGCGCTCGGTATTGCGCAGGCCCCGCGACCCTCCGGCGACGGCGTCGCCACCGTCGCCGCCGCGCCCCACATCGCCCAGCGGCGTGGACAGCCCGGTCGTGCCGTCGCCGCCGTCGTCACCGGCGGTGCCGGCGCTGCCCGTCGTCCCGTTGGAGACGCCGGCCGAGCCGCTGGTGCCGCCGCTGCCGGACCGCAGGTTTCTTGGATTGAAGATGGAGAAATCGGTGCCCACGGCGCCCGCGCCGCCGGAGCCGCCACCCCCACCGGTGCCGCCCACGCCGGCGCCGCCGCCGGTTCCGCCGTCGCCGGCGCCGCCGCCACCGCCGCCGCCGGGACCGGCCGCGACGCCATCAGCGGACACGTCGAAGACGACGTTCTCGCCGATCGACACGTCGTTGGCCCCGATCGCCGCGCCGTACTTGGCGAACTGGTTCTTGATGATGGTGATCACCGTGCCGTCGGCGATCCTGAGGTTGCCGAGGAAGGTGAAGCGGACGACGCTGCTGATCACGTCGACGTCGAGTTCGACGCCGTCGATGACGCCGCGGTCGCCGACACCGTTGAGGGTGCCGACGCGCAGGTCCAGCACGATCTCGCCCGACAACTCGGCCGTCGCCAGCGCCCCGATGGCGGGCGCGCTGGCGGTACCGGGGAACAACTCGATGGCCACCAGGTTGTCGGCGACCGTCGCCCCCGGCGTCCAGGTCAAGGTGGCGAGGCCGGTGAACGACGGCAGGAAGTCGTACTGCCGGATCTCGCCGTCGATGCCGCTGAACGTCTGCTGCACGATGCCGCCGGTGAGCGTCGTCGCGGTGAACGTCACCGACTGCGCCGGCCCGGCCGCCGCCGAGAGATCGACCGAATAGAGGGCGAAGCCGCCGCCGTCCGCCGCGAACAGGGTGACGGCATCGCCGATGGCACCGGTGGCCAGCGCCGGACCGGCGGACGAGGCCGCCACCAGCGCGCCGCCGGCGCCGGCCTCGATGACGAACCCGTCCTCCACATAGCGCGTCGGGTCGATGGCCAGTTGTGTGGCGATGGAATCGAAGGCGATCACCTGATCGAAGGCGCGGAACGAGTCGAAGCCGAGGGGCTGCAGCACCACGCGCCCGGACCGCAGCTCGACCGTGTTGCCGTCGATGGTCCCCAGGATGTCGGCCGCGGTCTCGGTGACCAGATCCAGGGTGTCGAACGCCGAGCCGCCGAGGATGCGGGTGGTGTCGGCGCCCTCGACACTGATGACGGCAACGGCGCCCGTGGACGGGATGGTGTCGGCCTCGAGGATCGCGCCGTTGCGGATCGTCCAGGCGATGCCGTCGGTGGCGTTGGCGGAATTGTCGATCAGCAGCGTCTCGACGCCAAGATTGACGTTGGTGAACTGATCGGCCTCGGGGATGCCGTCGATGCGCACGATGACGGTGTCCTCGCGCGCGCCGCCGACGATGTTGACTTCGGGGCCGCCGACCGAGACCAGCTCCACCTCGTCGTCGCCGTCGCCACCGTCGATGGAGACGATGGTGTCGGCGAGCGTCGTCGCCAGCGTCATCCGGTCGTTGCCGTCGCCGAGCGCGAACACCACCTCCTCGATCGCGCGGAACGTGACGTCGGCCTCGGTCAGACCGCGGACGCGGCCGCTGCCGGCCTCCGGGCCATCCTCGAGGCGGCCGTCGGTCACCGCCGCGCTCATCGACGTGCGGTCGAAGACCAGGGTGTCGAAGCCCTCGCCGTCGCCGTCGACGGTCACCGCCGCCGCCGCGCCGCGGACGACGATGCGGTCCTCGCCGGCGCCCGGCAGGATCAGGGTCGGATCGGAGACCGAAACCACGGTGATGCGATCCCGGCCGCCCCGGCCCTCCACCGTCAGCGGCGCAGCGGTGTCGAGCACGGTGAGCACGTCGTCGGTGTCGCTGAGCGCGGCCGTCACGCCGTCGAAGCCCGAGTAGAGAATGTCCGAAGCGACGCTCGGCCCGGTCACCAGCCCGGTCACCACGCCGCCGGCGGCCGAGCGATCGAGGACGATGTCGCTGGCGATGCCGGTCGCGACGATCAGCCGGTCATCGTCGCCGTCGCCGCCGGAAAGGGTGAGCGGTGCCAGGATCCGGTCGAGGCGATCACCGACCGTGACCGTGTCGTCGCCGGCGCCGGCATCCAGCGTCGTCGCCGTCCCGGCGTCGACGGCCGCGACCGTGAAGGCATCGTCGCCGGTGCCGAGCCGGATCTCGTGGACCGCGAAGCCGGCGAAGGTGATGCCGCGCGCCGCGTCGATGACGGTCTGGTCGGCGCTCCCCATGCCGAGGCCGGTGAGCCGCGCGCCGTCGAGCCGGCCGGCGTTGGCGTCGGGATCGCTGGTGTCGTCGACAATCAGCCGGTCGCCGCCGTTGCCGCCGCCGTCCAGGATCAGGAGTCCCGCCATGTCGTTGACGGTGCCGCGGGGCGAGCCGACCTCGACGCGGTCCGCGCCGGCGCCGGTGTTGATCCATGTGTCGGTGCCGGCCGCCGTGCCGTCGATGCGGACGACATCGTTGCCCGCGCCGAGCGCGAGAATGAGGTCGGCGATCCCGGAATAGTCGACGGTCGCCGCCAGCCCGAAGCCGGCGATCTCCGTCGCGCCGACCGTGCCGGTGACACCGGCCGTATCACCCGTGCCGTCCAGGTGCAGGACGTCGTTGCCGAGGCCGCCGACAACGGTCACCGCCGCCTTGATGGTGGCCAGCGTGCCACCGACGTTGCCGGCCGGCGAGGCGGCGCTGCCGAGCAGGATGGTATCGTCGCCGACGCCGCCGATGATGGTGGTCGGCGTTCCCGGCTGGACGTTGGGCACGATGATCAGGTCGCGGTTGTCGCCGCCCTGGATCGTCACCTCGGTCGCGAGGATGGTGCCCTGCAGGTCGATCGTCGCGCCGACGCCGGGGTCGATATCGTCCGCCTCGTTCCAGTCGGCGTCCAGCTGGACCCGCCCCTGCTGGGCGACGACCCGACTGGACGGGTCGATCAGCACGTCGTCTCCGGCGAACAACCGGATCGAGCCCTGGAAGGCGCGGACGCGCGCGCCGTTGAGGAGCATCAGGTCCTGGCCGGGGGCGACCGCGTCGCGGGTGCCGAGGGAGATGTCGCCGTGGGTCACCGTGACATCGGCGATGCTCAAGGCGCCGACCACGTCGATCACGACCACATCGGTCTCGGCGAGCACCGCGAGCCCGCCCTCGCCAGCGCGGGCGTCGATCTCGAGGGCGTTGTCGGCCGTGCCGATGCCGCCGGTGCGCGACAGCAGGACGATGCGCTCGCCGCCGACCTTCGGCGCCTCGTTGTCGCTGCCGTCGAACACCGAGCCGTCGGCGCTGAGGACGACGTCGCCAGCCGTCGAGGTGACCTCGATGAGCGCCACGTCGCCGGCCCGTTCGTCGATGTGGATGTCGCCCAGGGCCCGCGCGGTCAGCACGTTGGTCGCCATGCGAATGGGGTCGGTGGCGTCACCGATCCGCCCCGCCGGCGCCTCCAGCACCACCCGGTCGGTGACGGTGATCTTCGCCGCCGCGTTGTCGGCGACCGCATCGACGATGTCGCCGCCCGCGGTGGCATACGTGGTGCTGCCGAAGGGATTGTAGACCCGGCCGGCGAGCAGGATGTCGCCGCTCGCGGCCGACTCGACCGTGAGCGGTGTCGCCCCGGGATCGGAGGTGACCACGGGCTGGAAGCCCGACGCGTCGAGGGCGGTGACGGCGATGTCGGGCGTGCCGGCGGTGCCCAGCACGTCGATGTCGTTGATGATCAGGTCGTCGGCGGAGCCGTTGCGAACGGTCACGCTCTCGAACGCCGTCTGCACCTGGATCGTCGGCGTGCCGGTCAACGTCCCCGTGCTGGTCGTTCGCGCATCCGTGTCGCTGTCGAGGGCGATGCTGCCGATGGTGAAGGCGGCCCGCCCCTTCAGGTCCGCGGTGTTGCTCAGGTCGTCGATGGCGATCTGCCCGGGCGCCGGCCGGCTGAAGGTGATGATCTCCTGGGCGACCACGGAGCCGTCGGCGGCGATCTCGAGGATCGGGCTCGCGCCGGCGAGCAGCACGGTCGCATCGAAGGCGATGGCGCGGTTGACGGTCTGAGACCGGAGTCGCGACTCGCTGCCGCCGTCGATCAGGGCGCCATCCTTGGTCGCCACCGACGCGGCCACGGGCGCAACCGGCACCGACGCGATCACCGCCAAGTCCCGGGTCGTGATGAACGCGCCCGCCTCGGCGGTCACCGAGGTGTTCGAGGTCTGGGTGTTGGACGACGACGGATCGGAATCGCCGAACAGGGCGTCGGCCCGAGCCAATGCCTCCGCCCGGGTCGACAGCGAGTCGTGCGCCGCCGAGAGGACGACGCCGTCGAGGCCGGTGATGCGGGCGCCGGTTTCGACCGTCGTCGCTGCCGAGGACGTGGTCGAAGTGGTTGCCGATGCATCGGAATCGGCGCCGACGGCGCTGGCCTGCGAGTCGGCGTTGGCCAGCGCGTCGAGGCGCTCGATCCGAGCGTCGATGCGTACCTGGCTGCCCGTGAGCTCGGACGCGCCAATCGTCGTTGCCGCGGTCGCCCCGACCGTCGTGCTGGCCGTCGTCTCGGAGTCGGCGCCAAGGCCGCCGGTATCGACGCGCGCGCCGTCGTCCTCGCCCGGGTCGTTCACGTCGGCGTCGACGGTCGCCGTCGCGTCGACCGACAGGATGCCGCCGGCGGTGATCACGCTGCCATCGCCGACCAGGGCGCGCGTCACATCGGTGACGGTCATTTCCGCGGTGGCCTGGGAGATGTCGGCGATGATGTTGACGCTGCCGCCGCGGGCGTCGACGTCGGCGGCGACGTCGGTCTCGGCGAGCACGGCGATGTCGCCGTCTGCGGCCACGGTCGCGCCGTCGCCGATGAACGCCGTGTTGAGATTGACGACGCTGGTGTCGGCGAAGACGCTGCCGACGCCGATGGCGCCGCCCGATCCGCCATTCACCTCGCCGTTGGCGTCGACCACCGCCGCGGCCGTGACCGAAACGTCGCCGCTCAAGCCGCCGACCGCGGCGCCGGCGCCGATGCCCGCCTCGGTCGTTGCGTCGATGATCGCGCTCGACGTCGCCCCGCGCCCGGACAGGATGCCGCCGCCCGACGGGCTGGCATCCGAGTCCGCCCGGTTGCGCGCATGCGCTTCGACGGACAGGTCTGTCCCACCGACGACCTCACCGGCCATGACCGCCGTGGTCTCGCCTTCGGCGCGGGCCTCGGCGAAACTGGTGCCGACGCCCGCCACCAGGCCGAGGGTGAAGCCGCTGCCGTCGGCCACCGCGTCGTTGTTGGCACGGGCGACGACGGCAATGCCCTCGGACTGATCGCCGGCGCGGATGCGCGCGCCGGTCTGCACGGTCGCGTCGACATCGGCGGCGGCGACCGCCGTCGGCACCGAGCCGTTGAAGGCGGCGATCACCGAGCCGCCGGAGGCATTGGTGGACGCCGTCGCCTGCTTGTCGAGCGGCGTCCCGTCGGCGTCGGTGTTGAACAGGGAGAGGACCTTGACCGAGCCGTCGGCGGTGATCGCCGAGCCGAAATTGATGTCGGCGACCACCTCGGGCGACAGCTCGGCCTCGGCGACCGAGGCTCCGACGGCGGCGCCGGCGGCCACGGAGACGCCACGCGCATCCGCGTTCGCCGCGCCCTCGGCCACGGCCCGCACCAGCACGTCGCCGGCGATCGGCGTGTCGTCCGAGCCGATCGCCGCCCCGTCGACCGCGGCGCGCACGTCCGGCGCCACCGTCGCCGTCGTGCCGGACGCCGAAACCGTGAGGATGTCGATGCCGCCGGCGAGCGCGAAGGAGTCCGCGGTGGCGCTGCTCGTGTCCGTGGCTTCGATGGTGACGTTGGTCGCGACGGGGATGGCGCCGTCGGCCGCCGCCGTGGTTTCACCGTCGATCACCGCCTCGGCGTTGGAGACGCCGATGGCGGCGATGCCGAGGCCGGAGGCGATGCCGCGGGACCGGGCGAGCGCCGTGTGCGCGGTTTCCGCCGTGATGGCAACGTCGCCTGCGTTCGCCCGGATGACCGCCCCGTCACCGCTCAATGCCTCGACGACGCTGCCGATGGTCGCCTTGGCGTCGGCGCCGGCGCCGGCGCCGCCGATGCCGATGGAGACCGACGTGGCGACGGCCAGCGTGTCGATGTCCACCGTCGACATCGCCCGCACCCCGACGTCGCCCGTGGTCGCGGTCACCGCGCCATCGATGGACGCGCGCACCACCGTAGTCACGGTGTTGTCCGTCAGCGACAGACCGACGGACGCCCCGATGAGGCCGAACGACAGGGCCCCCGAGCCCACCTCCGACTCGATCTTGGCGTCATCCGTCGCGGCGACCGTGACGCCCGTGGCACCGGTCACCACGGCGCCGTCGGCGATGGTCGCTTCGATGGTGTTGCTGATCGTGTTGATGGCGTCGGCGCCGCCGCCGGCCAGCGCGAGGGAGAAATCCTTCGAGAATGCGCCGGAGATCGAAGCGGCAATGGCGAAGGAGTCGATGGACGCGGTGTCGTCGTCCGGCCGCTTCGCCTCGGCCGCGACCACCACCTGGCCCGCCGTCGATTCGACGGTCGATCCCGCGATGCTGCCGCGGATGGTGTTGCCGATGACGTTCTCCGCCTTGACGCCGGCAATGGCGACGGCAACCGCCGCCTGACCGGCGGCAATGGCGACGCTGCCGCCACCGGCCTGCGCCGAGATCGTCGACGTGTCCACGGCGCCGAGCGTGATGTCGCCAACCGCGGTGACCGATGGGCTGTCGACGATGACCGCCTCGATGGTGCTGGCGATGGTGTTGGTCGACTCCGCACCGGCGCCGGCCAGGGCGGCGCCGACGCCGCCGCTGCCGACGGCGCCCGCTCCGGCGCCGCCGAAGGTCAGCGCCTCGATGCGCGCCGTCGAGGTGGCCGCGAGGTCGAGGCCGCCCGACGCCGACACCTCGGATGCATCGATGGCGGCCCGGACCACGTTGGCGATGTCATTGGACCCGATGGCGATGCCGACGGACACCCCGCCGGCGTTCTGGCCGAGGCCGACGGCGATGGCCACGCCGCCCGCGTCGGCGACGATCTTGGAGGTGTCGGACGCGGCAAGCGAGATGCTGCCGCCGTCGCCGCTGGTCACCTGGGCGCCGCCGCGGATCTCCGTGGCGACCTTCGCCCGGATCCCGTTGGTGGCCCCCGCCCCGGCGCCGGCAAGCGCGCCGCTGAGACCGCCCGCGCCGGCGGCACCCGAGAGCGCGCCGCCGATCGACAGCGTGTCGATGGTCGCATCCAGGGTCGCGGTCAGCGCGACGCTGCCCGCCGACGTCACGGTCGCGCCATCGATGGTCGCGGCGACCCGATGCGTCGGCTCGGCGGCGTCGGCATCGCCGATGTCGTTGATGGCGACCGAGGCGCCGACGCTCAGCGCCCCGCTGGTCTGCCCCTTGGCGATGGCGATGGCGACGCCGCCGCTGTCGGCGGTGATCACCGACGTGTCGGTGGCGGTGAGCGACACATCGCCGTCGTCCGTCGTCGTCACCGCGCCGCCCGTGATCGCCGCATCGACGAGCGCGTGGATCTCGTTGCGGGTGCCCGCCCCGGCGCCGGCGATGGCACCGGCAACGCCGGGGACGAACGCCGCCCCGCCGGAGCCGGAAATTGCCAGGGCATCGATGGTCGGCGAGGACGTCGCCGACAGCGCCACGTCGCCGGCCGCCGTCACCGTGGAGTCGTCGATGACCGCCTGCACGGCGTAGGTGCTGTCGTCATTATCGGCGCTGCCGATGAAATTGACGGCGACCGAGGCGCCGATCGTCGCGCTGACTCCGGTCGAGTCGGGATCGCCGCTGGTGGCCAGGCCGAGCGTCACATTGCCGGCGTCCGCCTTGATCTTCGGCGTGCCGCGCGCGGTCAGCAAGACGCCGCCGGACGTGGTGAGCCGGCTGTCCTTCTCGATTGCCGCGCGGGTCGTCCCGGCGAGGCGATTGACGGAGACCGCGGCTTCGGCCGCCATGCCGGCCTTGCTGAGGGCGCCGACCGCCGTGATCGTCGTGATCTCGGCGGTGGACAGCGCCGACACCGACACGTCGGCGGCGACCGGATCGCCCGTGGCCGGATCGATGCCTTCCGCCGTCACCTCGGAGCCGGCGATGTAGGCGAGCGTGTCGGCGTGGATGTCGCTGAACGCCAGCGACGCGCCGAGGCCGAGCTTGGCGCCCAGGTTGATGTTGAGGGCGCCGGCGACGGCAAAGATCTTCGCCGCGTCCTCGGCCAGGATCGTGATCGGCCCGGCGGTGACGTCGGCATTGGCGATGAACGCGGCGGTCAGGTGCGTGATCTCGTTGATCGACACCGAGCCGGCGATGTTGACGCCTTTCGGCGAGCCGCGGCCGCTGGCGGCGATCGACAGGATGTCGCCCTCGGTCTTGGCGGAGAGCGTCAGACCGTCGGCCGCCGTGACCGTGGCGCCGTCGATGAACGCCCGCGTCCAGTTCTGGATCGCGTTCTGGGTGAACGACCCGGCGATCCCGAGGGAGGAGACGCCGGAGGTCGTCGAAATCGAGACGGAGCCGCCGACGGCGATCAGGTCGACCGAGTTGCGGGCCTCGACAGACAGGTCTGCATCGGTCGTCACGGTCATGTCGGCGATGTAGGCCTCGGCGCGCGACGTGCCCGCGTTGATGGCGACGTCGCCCGAGACCTGGACGCCGTACTTGGGCGAGGGCGACTGTTCCTCGAACAGGATGGGCAGCGACTGGCCGTCCAGCGGATCGCTGGAGGTGCCGGTGACGATGGCGCCGGACAGCGCCCCGGCGATCATCACGCCGTCGTTGAGGGCAACGATCTTCACCGAGCCGTCGGCGCTGTTGGTCGCCGGCGCCGCGTCCGATGCCTTGAGCAGGCTGTTCGCCTGGCCGTCGGCCGTCGCCGCGGTGAGGTTGACCACCGACGGCGTCTCCGCCAGCGCCGCCTCCCGGCTCGCCGCCAGCTTGATGGTCGTCGCGTCGACCACCACCGCATGATAGGTGCCGTCGGCGAGGCCGCCGACGCCCGCCTGGCCGCGCGCGTTGTAGGTGACCCCGTCGCCGGTCTCGAGGCCGTGCGCATAGCCGAGATCGATGGTGTCTTCGTCGCTGTCCACCTGGGCCTTCGGATCGAACAGCGGTGCGCCGACGATGGCGTGGGTGTTGCGCACGATATCGCTCAGCACGATGGAGGCGCCGATGCCCGAGCTCTCGCCCTTGAAGACGGCGCCGCCGAAATTGTAGATGCGCGAATCATCTTCGGCGACGATGAGCTGATTGAGGTTGGTGAAGTAGACATCGTCGACGACGCTCTCGATGGCGTCGTCGTTGCTGTCCAGCGTGCCGTCGCCGTTGCTGTCGAGGCTGAGCAGCGGATCTTCGCGCGAGTCCGTGGCGAACTCGGGCTCCAGCCACTTCAGCTTGGCGATGACCAGCGGCCGGCGCAGGTCCTTCGGCACGTTGACCGTACCGCCCGCGGTGTCGATGCGCGCGCGCGGGTCGATGTGCGCCAGCGTGGTGTTGCGGATGTCGTAGTTGGAGAAGGTGAAGTTGACGCCGAAGGTGTCGGCGCTGCCGCCCGACTCCGCGCCGCCCATCATGTTGGCGGTGGTTTCCGCCTTCATGAACAGCGCCGACCCCTTGACCGCGGCGCCGGCATCGATGTGCGCCGTCGACCGGTTGGTGAAGTCCAGCTCCAGGTAGGAGCCGCCGACGCTCTTCTCGGCGGCCGCGCCGAAGAACTTGAGCCCGAGATTGCCGGAGAAGCTCAGCGTTTCGATCAGGATATCCGAGACGACACTCACCTGGCCGATGCTGGCGTCTCCGGTCCGCTGATTGATCCCGGCGCCGTCGGCGATGTAGGCGTCCGCCACGTTGTCGTAGGCGAGCTTGTTGATCGAGCCGGCGATGCCGACGTTGGTGCCCTGCGCCTGGCTTCGCGCCCAGGACGTGAAGAAGCCGTTGTCGAAGCCGAAGTTGGCATTCAGCTTCTCGAAGATGGCTCCGATACTGCCGAAGTCCAACCAGGTGATCTGATAAGGAATCATCACCTGGGAGAACACGGTCACGCCACTCGTCGCGCCGAACGCATCGACCCGCGCGTCCTTGCCGATGTAGGCCTCGGCGTTGTTCTTGAAATCGCCGACCGTGATGGCGAGCGCGACGGAATTTTTCTTTTCGAAAATGTCGCTCGAGTCGATCGTGCCGGTCGCGCTCGTCTCCGGCAGATCGGTGATCAGCGCCCGCACGTCGACGCCGCCGGCGTTGGCGGTGACATCGGCGCCGTCGCCGATGCGGGCGATCGACTCGTTCTCGTCCAACGCGATGGCGCCGGCGGCCGAAAGCGCGATGGTCTGCGAGGTGTTCTTCTGCACGTCGCGCACCGAGCCGGCGATCGACGAGAACACCGTGCCGGTGACGCCGGCGAGGCCGAGCTTGTCCTTTGGCCCGATGAACGCGTTGGCGATGAAGCCCGAGCCGACCGCGGCCGACGATGAGGTGTCGTTGCGCGTGGTGTCGGTTTCGGCGAGCACGGCGACGCTCTGCGCGGTTGCCGTGCCGTCGAGCCAGGCCCGGTTGGAATTCTCCGATGTGTAGAAGGCGAAGCCGATGCCGACCGAGCCGTCTTCATAGGCCCCCGCCCCGGCCTCCGTCAGGTTGGTCTTGTCGGTCTTGGCGGTGAGGCTCAGGTCACCGCCCGCCGCCAGCGAAGCGCCTGCGTTGACTTGGCTGTGGGCCTCGATGTCGGCGATGCTGACGGCGACGGTGACGTCGACGACCGCGCCCCGCGTCGGCCCGAGCAGCGACTGCTTGGCCGCCACGTCGATGACGCTGACGGCGTGCGAGGCGATGGTCATGTCGCCCAGCGACGTCAGCGCGGCGCCGGAGTCGACGATCACGTGCGCCTTGGGATTGCTCTCGCCGTAGGCGACGGCGAGCGCCACGCCGACGGTCTTGACCCGGGCGTCGGTGGTCGCCGTGGCCTCCAGGTCGAGCGTCTGCCCGTCGATGGTGGCGCCGGCGCCGATCAGGATGTCGGCGTTGGCGTTGGCGATGGCGACGCCGCCGAACTCGCTGATGCTGAGCAGCGTCTCGATGATCACCTCGGCGCCGGCGTCGCCGTCGGTGAACAGCGAGCCGCTGTCGGCGTTCGCGGTCAGCCGCACCGTGCCGCCCTCGATGGTGGCGTGGCCGACGCCGATGGCGGTGTCGGTGTTCTTGATCCGCGCGCCGGGGAGGGCGAAGGTGTCCGTCTCCTCGGCCTCCAGGGTGATCGCGCCGGCGCCCACCAGCGAGGTGGGGTTGGCCCGCGTCGACACGGTGATCGGCGCCGTCGCCGCGGCGAGCACGGTGATGTCCACATCGCTGCCGGTCCCGTCGGGCGCGGCGATGGTGACGACGTCGCCGATGGCGTAGCCGCTGCCGATGTTGGCCAGCGTGACGGAGGGGGTGCCGTCGGCGTCCACCACGACGTTGACCGTGAGCCCCGATCCTTCGCCGCCGCTGCCGGCGACGCCGCTGAAGCTCGCCCCCGGCGTCCAGTTGGATGGCCGGTCGATGAAGCCGATCGCCTGGCCGACGCCGATGCCTTCCGCCTTGATCGTCAGGGCGTGGCCCGGCAGCGACAGATCGCCCTCGATGCCGACGATATCGACGCCCGCGCCGCCCTCGATGGTGAGCGACGCGGCGAGATCGAGGCCCGGCGTCGAGACGGTGAGGACGTCGTCGCCGGCACCGAGCTTGATGGTCAGCGACACGCTCGGCGCGTTGAAGTTGACGGTCTCGAAGCCGCCGTTGTCGCTGACGAACGACAGGTCCGTCGTCGTCCCGACCGTCAGCCTCGCCACGTCGAACGAGGGAACGAAACCGACGCCGGGGACGACCTGGTCGAGTGCGCTAAGGTCGATGGTCACCGCCCCGACATCGTCGGCCAGCACGTCGATAGGCTCGAGCCCGGCGTAGCGGATGACCTGGGCGCCGTAGGCGACGCTGCCGGACTGCGGTCCCGTCGCAACGAAGCTCAGCGAATCGTGGGCCGAGCCGGCGAGCACCAGCGTGTCGAAGCCGCCGTCGCCGCCGTCGATCAGGCCGGCGAGGGAGCCCCCGTCTTCGATCGTGAAGGTGTCCTCGTTGCCGGCGGCGCCGATCAGCGTCTCGACATCACGGAAGACAAGATCCACCGGGCCGGCCGCCCGGCCGGCATTCTCGCCGTCGATGGTCCAGGACGTGTCGGATGCGGTCAGCAGTTCGATGCTGTCGGAGCCCGCACCGCCGTCGAACACGATGGAGAACGAGAACGGCAGGGTGGCGTCGATGACCAGCGCGTCGTTGAAGTCGGTGCCGCGAATCAGCACCGTCTCGAAGCCGTCCAGCGCCTGGCTGACGATGCCGGCACCGGTCGCCGTGTCGACCAGTTCCAGGTACTGGGCCTGGACGAAATCGTCGGCGTCCTGGACCAGCCGCAGCGTCGCGGCGCTGTCATCGTTGAAGTAGTTGGCGAGATCGATGCCGAAATCGGCGGCCAGCAGCAGCCGCGGCTCCAGCGCCTCGAAGGTCAGCGGATGGGCGCGCCGGGGCGCCCGTCTCGGACGCAGGCGGCCACCAAAGCGGCGCAGCCAGTCGAAGCC
>CAZBWP010000055.1:0-3861 GCA_964495295.1 uncultured Rhodospirillaceae bacterium
GTCGAGGGCGGGCGCGTCCGCCAGCCCTCGGCCGCCGCCGCGAGCAGGCGGTTGCGCCGCTCGGCGGCATCGATGCAGCCCTCGGTTTCGAGGATCGCCGGCCAATGCTCGGTGAGGATGGTGAGGAAGCGGAGCGTGGTCTGCCAGTGCCCGGCATAGCGCTCCGGCACCAGGCCGGACAGGGCGGAGAGCTCGACGCCTTCGATGATCGCCTGGTCGAGCAGGCGGCCCAGTTCCGCCGCCAGCCGGGCGGCCTGCTCCGGTGTCGCCTCGCGCGTCGGATCGGCGAGGATCAGGCGCATCAGCAGCAGCTGCCGGCGCAGCGGCAGGATCGCAGGCGGCACCCCCGGATCGACGGCGATGTCGTCGTCCGGCGCGATGTCGAGACCGAGGTCGTCCTCGTCGACGTCGCCGATCGGGGAGATGCGCGGCAACAGCAACGGCCGGCCGCCGGCATGCCGCAGGAAAGCCTCGGCGAGGACGCGGCACGCCCGCCGGGTCGGCAGCAGGATGCGCATGTCGGCCAGCGCCGCGGCATCGTCGCCGGTTCGCGCCAGCAACCCGGCGGCCAGGGCGTCGACGAAGGCGACGCCGGGCGGGATCGTGTAGACGCGCGGAGCGGCGGCCGGGTGCGGGAGCGCCGTCACGTGCGGCGTACGCCGGAATGCATCAGCGAGAGATAGCGCTCGGCGATGCCGAGATCGCCGGGCGTGCCGACGTGGAAGTACTTGCCGTCATGCAGCACGCCATAGAGCCGCCGCCGGGCGATCGCCTGGTCATACAGGACGTTGAGGGAGAACGCCCCGGCTGGCGCGCCGTTGAACAGCCGCGGATGCAGGATCTGCGCGCCGGTGAAGATGTAGGGAGCGAGGTGCCGTTCGCCGCGCCGGGTGATGCGGCCGAGCGGGTCCATGCGGAAGTCGCCGTCGCCCTCGTAGCCGTAGGCCTCGGACGTCGGATGCACCAGCAAGAGACCGTCCATCCGCTCGGCATCCCAGCACTGGGCGAGCAGCCGCAGCGCCGGCTGCGGACCGTTGAGGATCAGGGCATCGCCATTGACGACGTAGAACGGTTCGCCCGCGAAGTGGGGCAGCGCGAAGCGTACGCCGCCGCCGGTCTCCAGGCGCTCCGGTTCATACGTCAGGATGATCTCGGGCGAGGGGCGGCGGCGCAGATGGGTTTCGATCTTCTCGCCCAGGTGGAACAGGTTGACGACGACGGTAGAGACGCCGGCTTCCTCCAGGCGGTCGATCGACCGGTCGAGAAGCGAGCGTCCGGCGACTTCGACCAGCGGCTTCGGTGTGGTTTCGGTGATCGGCCGCATGCGGATGCCGAGGCCGGCGGCAAGGACCATGCCTCGGCGGATCGGCGCGGCTGATGAACGCTCGGTCACGATAGGGAACTCCGTTCGGAAGGGGTGACCCGAATCTCGGCCGGCACGTGGCT
Source organism: uncultured Rhodospirillaceae bacterium (assembly GCA_964495295.1). Taxonomy (GTDB): domain Bacteria; phylum Pseudomonadota; class Alphaproteobacteria; order Rhodospirillales; family Defluviicoccaceae; genus CAZBWP01. The sequence continues at coordinate 1,447 of CAZBWP010000055.1, forward strand.
ATCGAACCAGCGGCGGACCGGCGTCAAGGCGGGATGGACGAGGGCTCGCTCCAGCAGCCGCCAGACGCGAGGAATGTGCACCAGGTAGCCCGGCTTGCCGTCGCGGCGCGCCAGCCGGGTGAAGATGCCGATCACCTTGGCGTGCCGCTGCGCGGCGAGGATCGCGAACACGCGGGCGAACGCGTCCCGATCCAGTCCCGGCATCGCCCCCTGGTAGCGATCGAGCATGGCGGCGCCGAGGGCCGGATCGATGTCGCGGCGGGCGTCTTCGAGCAGCGACATCAGGTCGTAGGCGGCGGGGCCGGCGACGGCGTCCTGGAAGTCGAGCAGGCCGCAGGCGGCGACGCCGGCACGCTCCGGCAGGCTCATCAGGTTGTCGACGTGGAAGTCCCGCAGCACCAAGGTCGGCGGCGCCGCGTGCACCGCGGGCAGGACGGTGAGCCACGCCTCGACGAAGGCGGCACGGACGGCGTCGGGCAACGGCGCGCCGGTCACGGCGGGAAGGTACCAGTCGGTGAGCAGGCAGGCCTCGTCCAGCAGCCGGCGGTCGTCGTAGGGCGGCACCCCGTGCGGCACCGCCACCGCCGCCGGACGGCGGTGCAGGTCGATCAGCACTTCGGTGGCCAGCGCATACAACGCCGCCTCATCGGCGCCGGCGGCGAGCAGGCGGGTGAAGGTGCCGTCGCCCAGATCCTCGAGTAGCAGCAAGCCGGCGGCGACGTCTTCGGCGAGGATCGCCGGTGCGCTGAACCCGAGGTCACGCAGGTGGCGGGCGATCCGGGTGAACGGACGGATGTCCTCATGCGGCGGTGGCGCATCCATCAGCACGGCCCGCCGGCCATCGGCGGCCAGCCGCCAGTAGGTGCGGAAGGAGGCGTCGCCGGCCAGCGGCCGGACGGCGGCCCCCGGCCAGCCCGCGGTCGCGAGGAACCGCTCGATGACCGGCCGGCGATCAGACAACGCCGGCCTCCCGCAGGCGCTCGGCCCAGGGGCGGGAGCCGGTGCCACTGCGAGTGCCGGCGCCGGCGACGATGGCGTGGCGCTCGTTGGCGGTCGCGCCGTGCCGCAGGGTGATGTCGAGTCGCCGGTCGGGGAGCAGCGGTCCGAGACGCTCCGGCCATTCGATCAGCGAGATGCCACCGGCGAACGCGTCCTCGATGTCCAGTTCCCAGGCGTCCTCCGGCGCGGCCAGCCGGTAGAGATCGAAGTGCCAGACGTCGCCCTGCCATGGCGGCGTCGCCTCGTACACCTGGACGAGGGTGAAGGTTGGGCTCGGCACCTCGGTCGTCGGTCCGTTGCGGGCCCGGATGAACGCGCGCGCGAACAACGTCTTGCCGGCGCCGAGATCGCCCCACAGCGCGACCACGTCGCCGGGCCGCGCCACGGCGGAGATCGCCCGGGCGAGCGCCTCGGTCGCCGCCTCGCCATCCAGCCGCAGCGTCGTCCCGTCGGTCATCGTCTGAGCCGGTGCCTCGACGGCCGTCAAGAGCACGCCGAAGATGCCCCGATCATGCCGCCGCCCGGCCACCAGCGGCGGCACTTGCCTACCTGTTTTCTGGCGAACATGTTAGTGATCTCTCCTGACCAAAGCATCATAAGCGGGTCCCCTGGAACGTCCATGACGAATGCGCAGCATCAGACCGAGGTCGCCATCATCGGCGCCGGTCCCGTTGGCCTGTTCGCGGTGTTCGAGTGCGGCATGCTCGGCCTCCGCTGCCACGTGATCGACGCTCTCGCCATCGCCGGCGGCCAGTGTTCGGCGCTGTATCCGGAAAAGCCGATATACGACATTCCCGCGTATCCGCGCATCCTGGCCGGCGACCTGATCGAGCGGCTGCGCGAGCAGGCCGCTCCCTTCGATCCGCACTTCCACTTGGCGCAACAGGTGACGGCGATGACGCCGCTGACGGACGGCGGCTGGCGGCTGAGCACGTCGCGGGACACCGCCATCCGGGCGCGCGCCGTCATTGTCGCCGCCGGCGTCGGCGCCTTCGGGCCGAATCGGCCGCCGCTCGCCGGCATCCAGACCTACGAGGGGCGGCCGGAGGGGGAAGGCGTGCACTACCTGGTGGGCCGCCGGGAGGCCTACCGGGGCCGCCGGGTCGTCATCGCCGGCGGCGGCGACTCCGCCGTCGACTGGGCGCTGTCGCTGGTCGAGGTCGCCGCATCGGTCGCCATCGTCCACCGCCGCGGCAAGTTCCGCGCGGCGCCCGACAGCGTCCGTCGCCTGGAAGCCCTGGCCGCGGCGGGCGCCATCGACCTGGTGGTTCCCTACCAGTTGCATGCGCTCGACGGCGATGGAGCGAAACTCACGGCGGTCGTCGTCCGCGACCTCGACGGCGGCGAGCAGCGACTGCCCGCCGACGCCCTGCTGCCGTTCTTCGGCCTGGCGCAAAGCCTGGGGCCGATCGCCAC
>CAZBWP010000055.1:3961-8367 GCA_964495295.1 uncultured Rhodospirillaceae bacterium
TCGCCGGATCCGTCTGCCGCATGATCAGTTGCGCGCGCTGCGTCGCCTCGCCCACGTCCAGGTCGAGGATGCGCCGCTTCACCAGCGGGATGCTGGCCGCGCTCATGGACAACTCGCGGAAGCCGAGGCCGAGCAGCAGCCCGGTGATGCGCGGATCACCGGCGATCTCGCCGCAGATGCTCACCGGAATGCGCGCCCTCAGCGCCGCCTCGGCGGTGAGCTGGATCAACCGCAGGACCGCGGGGTGCATCGGGTTGTAGAGGTGCGCCACCCACTGGTCGCCGCGGTCGATGGCCAGCGTGTACATGGTCAGGTCGTTGGTGCCGATGGCGAAGAAATTGCTGACTTGGGCGAGCGCGTCGGCGGCGAGCGCCGCGCCCGGCACCTCGATCATCACGCCGAGCGGCGGCAGGGCCACGGGGATATCGGCACCGCGTCGATGCAGGCGGCGGGCGGCGCGGCCGAGGATTTCCCGCGTCGCCCGAACCTCGGCAACGCTGGTGACGAGGGGCAGCAGGATGCGCACCGGCCCGACCATGCCGGCCCGCAGGATGGCGCGGAACTGCGTTTCCAGGAAATCCGGCCGGGCCAGCGACCGGCGGATGCCGCGCATGCCGAGCGGCGAGGCGGTGCTCAGCCCGAATTCCCCGGCGAACGCATCGATGCTGACCTCGCCGCCGAAGTCCGGCGTGCGGATGGTGACCGGTTGCCCCTCCGCGCGCTCGACGATGTCGCGGAGAATCTCGAACTGCTCGTCCTCCCCCGGTGGCGTGCTGCGGTTGATGAACAGGAACTCGCTGCGCAAGAGGCCGATGCCGGCAGCGCCCACCTGGGTCACCATGTCCATCTCGATGGGCAACTCGACGTTCGCCTGCAGGGCGATCTCGACGCCATCGCGGGTCACCGCCCGGCGCTTGGCCAACCGGCTGAGGCGCCGCCCTTCGCGCTGGCGTTCGCTGCGGCGATGGCGGAACGCGGTGGTGCTTTCCGTCGTCGGATTGACGATGACGCGGCCGCGCTCGCCATCGACCAGGATCCGCTCGCCCGACTTCACGGCGCTCGCGATGTTGGGAATGCCCAACACCGCCGGCACCCTGAGGGCGCGGGCCATGATCGCGGTGTGGCTTTGCCGCCCGCCCGCCGATGTGGCGATCCCGACGACCCGGTCGGGGTCCAGCTGCGCGGCATCCGCCGGCGTCAGTTCGTCGGCGACGACGACCGTGCCGCGGGGCAGGCTCTCCAGCGGCTTGCGCAGCTTGCGGGACAGGTGGCGGATCAGCCGGCGGCCGACCTCGCGGATGTCTTCGACGCGCGCCGCCAGGTAGGCGTCCTGCATCGATTCGAAGCTGCCGCTGATCGCCGTGATCTCGGCCTGGACGGCCGCCTCGGCATTGATCCGGTCGCGGGCGATCCGCTCGGCGGCGCCGCGCAGCAGCCGCGAATCCTTGAGCATGTGAAAGTAGGCGTCGAGGAGATAGCCGATCTCCTCGGCGGCGATGCCAGAACCTTCGTCGGACCGCTCGCGGATGCGCTGGCGAAGCCGCGAGATCTGGCGGCGGGCGCGCATCGCCGCGTTCTTCAGGCGCTTCTGCTCGCCTTCGACCTCGGCGGCCGTGATGCGGTATTCCGGCACGTCGGCAACGCCGCTTTCCCGCACGTGGGCGATGCCGATGCCGATCCCCGGCGCCACGCCGAAGCCGTCGAAAACACGCTCTCCGGTCGCCTCGGGCATCGCTTCTCCCAGCTTCTGCGTTACGTCTCTGGACGGATTGGACCGACGGCCGTCTTCGCGGCATTCCTCCGGCGGGTCGTCCCTGAAAGCGGCGCTAACCGTCCTCCTCCTCGAACTTGTCGTTGATGATGCTGCCGAGCACGCTGATCGCCTCCTCGGCCTCGCGGCCCGTGGCGGTGATTTCCAGCTCGGTGCCGGGGCCGGCGGCGAGCATCATCAGCCCCAGGATCGATCGGCCCGACACCGTCTGGCCGCGCTTCTCCACGGTGATCGTGGCATCGAAGCCGTTGGCGAGACGCACGAACTTGGCGGCCGCCCGGGCATGCAGCCCGCGCTGGTTGGAAATGACGGCCGTGCAGCGGAAGATCTCGCCGTCGCGCCGGATGGGCATGCAGTTGATGGTCATGCCTCCCCTTGCGTCAGCAGGCGCGACGCGATGTTGATGTATTTCCGGCCGGCTTCCTGGGCGTCCTGGGCCGCGTCGTCGAGGGAGGCCGTCATCCGCACGCTCGCCAGCTTGATCAGCATCGGCAGATTGACGCCGGCGATGACCTCGACCGGCGCCAGCCCCATGATCGAGATCGCGAGGTTCGACGGCGTGCCACCGAACATGTCGGTCAGCACGACGACGCCGTTACCTTCCTCGGCCTGCGCCACGCAGTCGAGGATCTGTGAGCGGCGCTCCTCCATGTCATCGTCGGGACCGATGCACACCGCGGCAATGTTCTGCTGCGGGCCGACCACATGTTCCAGGGCGGCAATCAGCTCCTCGCCCAGCCGCCCGTGCGTCACGACCACCAGTCCGATCATGCCGGAACCGCTTCCTTCCGTCTCGCCGACCTATCAACCTTCGGTTCGGTCGAGATCGCGATCATGTACATGGGTCCGATGCCCCTGTTCGCGCAACCATGCGCCGAGTCGCCGCGCAACATACACCGAGCGGTGTCGCCCGCCGGTGCAGCCGACGCCGATCGTCAGATAGCTCTTGCCCTCGGCGGCGTAGCGCGGCAGCAGGGGCGCGAGCAAGCGAAACAGCGAGTCGAGAAAGGGCTGCAACCCGTCGTCCCGTTCGACGTACTCGGCGACAGCGGGATCGCGCCCCGTGAGCTCGCGCAGCACCGGATCGTAGAACGGGTTCGACAGGAAGCGGACATCGAGCACGAGGTCGGCCTCGCGCGGCAGGCCGAGGCGGAACGAGAACGAGGTCACCAGCACCGTGAGGCCGGCGTCGGCCTGGCCGCCAAAATGACCATCGAGCAGGCGTTTCAGCGCGCCGAGCGGCAGGCCGGTGGTGTCGATCACCAGGTCGGCGCGGCTCCGCAGCTCGGTGATCGTCTGCCGCTCGAGGGCGATGCCGTCCATGATCGGCCGATCGGTGGCGAGCGGATGGCGATGCCGGGTGGCCGTGTAGCGCCGGCGCAGCTCCTCGTCGTCGCAGTCGAGGAACAGCAGACGCACATCGGCGTGCGCATCGTCGACGAGGCGCTGCAAGGCCGCGAGGAAGCGCGGCACCTCGAAATCGCGGGTGCGGATATCGACGCCGACGGCCAGCGGCCGCGGCACCGCGCTCGCCGCATCGTCGCCCTGCACCAGGCGCGGCAGCAGGGAGATCGGCACGTGATCCACCGCCTCGTACCCGAGATCCTCCAGCACCTTCATGACCGAGGTCTTGCCGGCTCCCGACATGCCGGTGATCAGCACGAGGCGACGCCGGGCATCTGTTGCGTCCGGCGTTGCGTCCGGCGTCGCGTTTGGCGTCGCGTTTGGCGTTGCTCCCGTCGAGGCGGAGTCGCCGGGGGGATCGGGCCTGTCGGTGACCATCATGGCACGCGCATTATACCGTGAGTGGCGAGCCGCACCACAAGCCGAACCTTCGCCACCGCTGACGCCTCGAACGGCGCGAGCCGGACGCGCGGCAACGCCACGCCGGCGATGCGCGTGGTGTCGTCGTCCGGCATCCGCGGCACGCTCTCCGGCAGAACCAGGTCGATGGCGGCGACGACGATGGCGCACGGCGCGGCATCCATGCGCAGAACGCCGAGACCGCGCACCTCCAGGAGGCCGCGGATCGGCTCCGGCGCGGAGGCCTGCAGCCGTCCATCGACCACGGCGACCTCCGTGTAATCGTCGGAAACCAGCAGGGCGCCGTCGGCCACCAGCCGCAGCGCCAGATCCGATTTCCCCGCTCCGGAGGCACCGCGGAGCAGAACGCCGTGTCCGTCAACTGCGATGCAACTGCCGCGGATCCGCATCATGCTGGAAGGCTTCGCCCGTCCGCCGAGGTCTGTCAACGGCGGGGTGCAACGGCAGCCGAACCCGGAATCGGGCGCCGGCGATGGCCCCTGCCGCGTCGCGGCGGTTCTCGGCGACGACGGTGCCGTCGAACGCCTCGACGATCTGCCGCACGATGCTCAGCCCGAGACCGGAATGGCCGCCGCGCGGCTCACTCCCGGAGCGCTGCGAGTAGAAGCGCTCGAAGATGCGCTCCCGCAACTCCTCGGCGATGCCGGGGCCGTCATCGTCGACGGTGACCTCGACGGCAGCCGCTTTGGTGTCCACCTCGGCGGCGACGACGACCTGTCCGCCAACGGGGCTGAACGACACCGCGTTGGCAACCAGGTTGTTGAACACCTGCATCAGTCGGCTTTCGATGCCGGCGACGACGAGTGGCGGC